>CAZXGO010000004.1:41277-65599 GCA_964640035.1 uncultured Chitinophagales bacterium | reverse complement strand
AAACTTTGCTTACGCAACGCTACAATCGTATCTAACAACTGGCGCGTTGGTTGCCCGTATTGATACTCAGATTGGTCATCCGAAAAGGTCGATTTCGCTCGGACCAAAGCAAGCGATTTACACGATTTCCATTCGCGTCAGTCGCATAGAAATCAAATCCCGCAAAAGCGCTGATATTCAAACGCTGAATAAGGCTGCTGGATAAGGAGGCCTGCAATGGTGATAATCGAAATTCCTTAGCTGCCAAATTATAGGAGCTGGATAGATTCAGGTTATCAATAAGGCGTAAGACCTGCTCGCGCCGCTCTCCCGTACTATCGCGCTTCACCTGCTTAGCTTCTAAGACATTACCCACTGAGAAATTGAGTATTTGGGTAAGTCCCTGACTTGGAGAACTTCCAAAGACATTTCGTTCAAATCGACTGTATCGGTTATCGATGGCCTGACCCGTAACAGGATCGACAGGAATATACACTTGGCCCGTGCGCTCATCGATAGGACGAGCGAAATATCCCCAAAAATCACTTCCAAAATCGGGTCGTAGGTTAATACTAACATTTGGGCTGAGCGTGTGACGAATACTGGTTATAGAACCTATATTTTTATTCCATATCCCATAAAAACGGGCATTCATGGCTACATTCACTCCACCATCATGAAACAAACTCAGATCTTTCGTTGAAACTGATCGTGTTTTGTTGGAATCTGGATTCACAAAGCGTTGCACCGTATACGGAACCAGCACCTGCAAGATATTGGCACCTGCAGAGACCTGTATGGCTTCGCCACCTGCTAGCTGTACATTCATACTTGCTTCCTGTCGTACGCCAAAATCAATGTGACGGTCATCCGCGGTTGCTGATCGATACTTGGTGGGGTCGAGAAGAGCCTCAAACCAATTCACGCCACTCGAATCAACGTCTAGCGGCCTGAAGCGAAAAGCCGATTGAAATCGATTGTTGTAGTTCAGACTAAATGTTTCATACCACTTTGCACGACGTAATCCCGCAGGAGATCGTTTAAAAGGGGTGATGGTTCGAATACTGAAAGAGGTCGAAGGACCCGTGAGATCCGTCGTATTATTTAGAAAATTTTGACTTTGACGTACATCTGCACTAAAGGTAAAGCGTTGATCAGGGTCACTGTACCGATAGCTGGCAAACGAGTTCGTAGAAACCTCAGCCCGGTCGTCAATATTGAGAGAATTACGCTTTAGGTATTCGGAGGTCTGCAGAGTGATATCAGCCGTAACGGAGGCATAGGGTGAAAACCGCTGATTATGCTGCACATTGAGTCGATTTTGACGCCGTTTGCTAAAGTCTGGATCTGTAGGTTCCATTCCCTGATCTACAGAATACCCGAGATTGATAGACCCACTGAGGATATTCGATTTTGCATAACGAAGCTGCGATCGGGCAAAGAAGGTCCCCGATGTAAACATATCGATCGCCGCAGAGCCGGTGATATAATCGTTAAAATATTGGAACCAGCCAAGATTTTGCAGACCTAAGCCTCGAAGTTGCTGTTCCTGAAAGGAGTATACGACAGGCAATAAACCCGACTTTTTCTTGCTAAAACTACCTGGGAAGTATCCATAGGGAAAAACAATTGGATAGGGGATATCGAGTAGATATAAACGAGCCTTAGTGAAAAAGACTTCTTCCTGGTCAACGACTTTCATTCGGGAGGCACGAACATAAAAGTGGGGATGATCCAGATCACACGTGGAATAGATCGCGTCTTCGATGAAGATGACATGAGGATTCACATTTTTTACCTGAGCTCCCCGTACTTGCCCCTGATCAATACGTACACGGGCAACCTCAAAGCGCCCCTTAGCCGTTTTATAGTTGAATTGAATGCGTTCACTTCGTATTTCTTCGTTACCGCGACGAAGTACTGGTTGGGAAAGGGTATCCAGTGGTTGTATTGCTTTGGCTTCCATCTCTGATTTTTCAAGATCCAGACGTATGATACCCGACTCTAGGGTACCCTCGGTATGAGTGACCTGAGCTGAGCCATACAGCGTAGCAATACGAAGTCCTTTTAGTTGAATTCGGAGAGAATCACGCGATCGAAAGGTGATATCTGCTTTAGCAGGAACGGTTTGATTTTGACTCAGACTAAGCGGTCGTGTTCCGGAAAGGCTATCGGCCAGCTGCGTAGTTCGAGTGGTATCTGCTTGTTGCGCGCGGAGCGTGGATGACAGTAGCAGGAACCCTACAGCAAAGAAGACGTATCGAAGAATGGTGGTTCCATACATCGGTATTCGCCTGTTTGTCAGGTGAGAAACTCGAAGGCCATGCTGGCAGCTCCCAGGAGGGCAGCGTCATTACCCATCGATTCGTAGATAATCTCAAAGTCCTTATGAAAAGGGGGCATCAAACGAGAAAGTGCTGTTGCTTTAGCAGGTTCTAATATCCAATGACCTGCTTTTGCCATACCACCGCTGATCACGATTTTGCGTATATCCAAAATGTGAACATAATTCACAATGGCGTAACCCAATTTCTCACCGGCTGAATGTAGCACTTGAATGGCGATGGGATTTCCTTCGTTGGCTGCTGAAGTTAGATCTTTGGGTTCAAGATCGTCCCAACGACCGTTAAACGCTTTATAGAGTGGATTTTCTACATCCTGCATGATCAAATCAGCGGCATAACGGCTCAAAAAACGTTGACCAATATAAGCTTCCAAACCGCCACGTGTTGCGCTGTTGGAAAGGGGTCCATGATAGTCGATGATCACATGACCTAGTTCCGCAGCAGCACCCGTTGTACCACGATAAAGCTGCCGATCGATGATGATGCCTCCACCAACACCGGTGCCAAGTGTGATTAAAATGAAACTGTCGAAGGCCTTTCCTACACCAAACCTGCTGGAACCCAATGCCGCAACATTGGCATCATTCTCCACCAGACAATCAAATCCTGTACGAGTTCTGATCTCCTCAGATACAGGCTCGTCTTTCCAGCCTCTTAAATTGGGTGGGTAACTGACCCAACGACGATCCATCGACATCGCTCCTGGCGAGCCGATTCCAACACCAACGGGTCTGGTCTCTGCATGTGCAGCGATCATTTGCACTGCCTCAGCAATACGACCCATCGTGTGGTCTCTCCCAAGATCCGCCTCCGTGGGAATCGATAGTTGTTTTAACAAGCCTTGTTCACGATGGACCAACGCTGCTTTGATGTTTGTACCACCTAAATCAATTCCAATTGCAAGCATGGAGGGCCTATATTATTCTTCAGTGCGTACGATGTACACCGTTTCTTCGGGCTTTTTCATACCGTACTCTTCTCGGGCAATCTTCTCAAGTAATGCTTTGTTATCCTGGATGTCTTTTATCTTTTGCTCGAGTTCCAGAGTTTCTTTTTCAAGCTGTTGTGTTTTTTGGATCAAATCCTCTCGTTCCTGAGAGATGGTGTATCGTGTATACAGACTGTAGGTATCAATAAAACCAATCCATACGATAATGAAGACAGCTAAAAGGGACACAAGAAATTTCTTGCGCCAACGAAGAGGATTAAGTATTTGCCAATGATACTTTTGAAAACCTTTTTTCATGTGCCTAATGTAAACATTTTTTATACGTAATCCTGTACCTGAAATGAACAAATTCGAGTACTCTGAAAGTACTTTTATTCGTATTAAGCGCCAGATATCTCTACAATACGTCGGGTAAAATGAGCCCAACTCATCGATTCGGCTTGACGCTCAATAGCCTCTGCCATCATATCTTCATTCGTATTCTCGAAATAGCGTTGTATTCCATCTGCTATAGATTTGGGATCAGGGTCACATAGAAAGCCGGTTTTACCCTCTTCAACAATCTCCGCCAGACCCCCTACTTTGGTACTGATCAAGGGCTTTCGATAGGCATAGGCTAATGCAGAAATACCACTTTGAGTCGCATTTCTGTACGGTTGTATGACTACATCAGCAGCAGAAAAATAGGTAGCGACCTGAGATTCCGGTATAAAGTGATCCTTCATAATCAGACGCTCACCGATATTGAGCTTTTTGATCATTTCATAATAGGAGCGGGAATCTTCGTACCATTCCCCTGCTACGACCAACTTGAACTTTTTGTCCTTGAAACGTTCATCAGATACGGCTTCAAGAAGAAGATCAAGGCCTTTATAACGTCGTATGAATCCAAAAAAAAGCAGTAATGGCTCTTTTTCCGGTAAACCTAGCTCTTTTCTGGCTTCCTGAGGAGCTACTGGTGGACCGTAATTATCATAAATGGGGTGTGGGGAATAATACACGGGTCGGGTAGTAACCTGGCTGCGTAACTGATCACTCACCACCTGCGACATCGCCAAAAACACATGTGGATAGCGCAAAAATCGGTCGGTTAGCCATCGGTCAAGAGGTCGGGCTTCGTGAGGATACATATTATCTACCAATGCAAGAACCTTAGTCCCTGATTGAGCCAGAGCTGATGCCATCGCACTCAACACGGGCGACATGGCTGGAATCCAGTATCGAATGATCGCGAGATCATATCCGCGTTGAATCAGCTTTTTTTGGGTCGATGGCCAGCGTATCGGATTATACGCATGAAGACTCCGTTCAATGTGAAGACCTTCCGGTCTGAGTTTATCCGTAAACTGGGTAGTACCTGGAAATAATAAAGAGGGATATTGATGAGAAAAGGTATGAAGATCCACCTGATGACCATCAGAGATGAGTTTTTCAGCCAAATATTCATTGAACGTGGCTAAGCCACCTCGATAAGGCCAGGCAGGACCTATGATGGCGATCTTCAACTTAGAATTCAGACAAGTGGAAGTTGGCCGGTAACCCATCCATCTCCACCTCATTTCCCTTAGCTGCCTTAACAACAGCATTTCTGATTGTGAATACACTAATCAGAAAGTCTTCTTCATAGGTCTTTTTAATCTGAAAGGTACCGGTAACCAAGAGTGGTGTTTCGCTGTAATTTGCTGTTTTACTTCCCATATCCACCAAAACGACTTCGTTGGGCTGGGGTGGTGGAACGTGAAAACATCCCATGAACTGAGCTTGAAGGAGAATAAAACGATTGATTTTATCGACACTGTCAAAAGGAATCATATAGCCTACGATACTGACCTGTTTTCCATCTTTGGCTTTTAAGGCTGGAGGAATCTTGTCGCCAGCCAACACATACTTACGTAAATCTTTATAATACACTCGTTCTGCCATCACTTTAAATGCGGCAACTGAGCTTACAGAAAGTACAATCAGTAAAAGAAGTTGAATTGTAGTCGATGAAAAAAAACGTTTTAACATGGGGCGATGATCAGTTTGTGGGCGATAAATGAGCGGCAACGTCAGTACGATACGCTTTTAACGCAGGAATAGTACCGGCTATGATACCAAGTGCAACTAAAATCAGCAAAACCAAGGCATGATTCAAGCTGAATGTGAAAGGCTCGATAAATATTCCAGCAGTAGAAATGAGATAAGGTGCTACAGCGGCTGTTGCCGACCAACCTAAGATGAGACCAAATAGAGATCCTTGGAAACAAATTATCGCAGCCTCAAGAATGATAATGCGAAGTATTCTACCCCGGGAAGCACCCAAAGATCGCATGATCGCAATATCGCGTTTTCGCTCTTCCATGGTGTTGTAAATCGCTACCAAAATGCCAAATAAGGCAACAATAACAACAAGTATGGCAATAACCCTGAGAACCCAGTCGATATTTCCAACGATACTCATTAATTGAGCGATCTGTACGGCAGGACTCACTGCCATTACCCCTTCACGATAGGCAAAAAGAGGATCCCGTCGAAGATTGTTAGCGATGACCGGATTGGCAGGAACAGGATAGTTGATCATTCCGGCAACCTGAAGTGCCGATGCAGGACTTTTGAATTTCACGAGAACGGCGTCTAGGTTTTTGACAACAACCTCATCCAGGGAATGATCGTGATCCTCATCATGAGCATGATCATGATCATCTGTTGCGGCTTGTTCCTGATAAGGCGCATGTACAAGATGCGTAGTCTGTACCGCTGCGAAGATCACTCTATCGTTCGCTGTACCCGTTGGTTCCAAGATTCCGACGATCGTGACGGGATGGTCTTCATGTACAAACTCTTCCGCCCCTCCGTCAGCCATCGTTACGCCGTGAGTAAAAAAGAAGGTGTCGCCTACCTTGAAACCGGTCTGTTCGGCTACCATGCTTCCCAATACAGCTTCATTAGTGGTCGAAAAATTTCTTCCCTCTTTGAAAGCATAGCTCATGCCTCTGCGAGGATTTGCCTTCTCTAAATACTCTTTTGAGGTACCAATCACTCTATACTGCATATAGCTATCGCCGACGTAAAAAGGAAACGAGTAATCAACTCTAGGATCCTTCTGAGTAGCCTCATAGAGTGCATAAGGTACAATTCCTGTCGAGGTTTCAATGTGATAGAGGGTGTTCAAGGTTGTTTGTAACTGACTCCCCTTAGCTGCCAAAATCAGATCGTAACCTACGGAAGTCTGATTGAAACTCTTTTCTGTTTCTGATTGAATCGTCAGTATGGCTATGATCAATCCCGCACCCAAAGCAATAGAAAGGGTAGTTAGTACTGTAGCTAACAGACGCTTTTTAAGATTTTTTGTGACGATACGTAGTGTTGTCATACTGTTTAGACCCTATTTAATTCAGACAGTGATACCACCCGTTCAAACTGACTCAAAACATCCTTTTCATGGCTTACCAAAAGTAAGATCTTACCTTTTGCCACGTCTTTGAGCAGGGCTAATGCCTCTTCGCTACTTGCTGGATCCAAATTCCCCGTGGGCTCATCTGCCAAAATCACATCCGGATCATTGGCAACCGCTCGTGCTATACTCACTCGTTGCTGCTGACCTACCGATAATTGGGAGGGCTTGTAGTTCAAGCGATCTTTCAAACCCATTTGAACCAACAAGGCCTCCGCTTTCGATCGATCCACCCCTTTACCCGAAAAAAGCATCCCCAGCATCACATTCTCGATAGCCGTAAAGCCTTGAATAAGATTGAAGGTTTGAAACACATACCCTATGTGATTTGCTCTGAATCGATCCCTTTTGCGCTCACTTAATTGGGTAATATCCGTTCCATTCAGAACGATACTCCCGGAATCAGGTCGAATAATACCAGCAATACAGTGCAATAGGGTGGTTTTGCCTCCACCTGAACTACCAGCTATAGCAATATGCTCGCCTTCAGCTACCTCAAGCAAAGGAATATCCAAAACCTTTTTCGAGACCCCTTTTTCAGGATCAGGATAGGCTTTGATGATGTTCGATAGACGAAGGAAAGACATGGGGAGAGAATAAGAGTTGAAGAGTTGAAGAGTTGAGGTGAATATAGGAATAATGGGTATTTAGTTGGATAAACTAACAGGGGCGGTGATGTTTACATCTTCCTCATTACCTGGATTTGTACCTGCTTTTTTTATCGTGGAATAATGACTCAACACAATATTCAGGGTACCCGATTGACTCGCTGTTCCAGAAGGCAAAGCAGTAGTCACAACATCAAACTGCAAACCCACTGGAAGGTTGTTCTTGTCTTTATCCGTAATTGTTACCGTGGCAAAGGGTCGAAGACTGGAAGAAAATGTATAAAAGAATTGATGCTCGTCAGATTCCTCTAGAATTTCTTTTGTGATATCTCGCTCTTCAGGTTTATCTGCAAGCTCATTCAGTAACTCAATCGAGCCTTTGTAGGTCTTGTTTGCCTTCAATGATGCCGTTCCCACAAAATCGCCTCGTCCATCTCCATCGGGATCAGACCAAATAATGGAGACAACATTGGTGGAACCTTGCTCCTCTAGTCGAAGGGTAACCTTAGTGATAAACTCTTGCTCGCCTGCATCGTCATCATCTGCCGGATTATCGCAGGATAGTGATGTAATGCTAATCAAAAATGCAAAGGCGATCATCTTTAGTGATAGGGTGGTATGTGTTTTCATAGTTCGTTTTGATATGGGGTACGTATTGATAATTTAAAATGGGATAGTCATTCGTATGACAAGATTCCGTCCAGGTTCATCTATGAGATATCGAAAGCGACTCAGATAATCCCTGTAGCTTGTATTTAGAACATTCTTGAGGTCCAGACTCAGGTTCCATACCTGCTTTGGACCTTGTATTTTAGTCGAAAAACCGACATCCAGAAGCATATAACCTGGTGGTGGAGCTGGTTCTTTATATGCTTCTGTCGATACAAGAGCTGGATATCGTGTTTGCCGACCCACTACCTTGGCTCCCAGCTGGATTGTATTTTGTTTCGCCCATGCTTGATCAGCAAAAACAATATTGTGCAACCAAGTGGCTGAAGGATCCGGCATCATATATAACGCTTCATTCGATATTTCCTTCGAAGCTCGATGTTCACCGAATAACATGGAGCCCTTGACACCGGTTTCGTACCATTCTACCGGGTGGTAATGAATACTCAGTTCCAGTCCTCGAATTTGGGCATCAACCTGTTGATATACATATTGAGGGAAAGCTCCACGGATCGTGCTGACTATCGTACCATCTGGCCTGAGCTGAATAAAATCCTTAATCCAACTGTTATAGGCATTGAATCGTATCCCACCCAGATCTGACTCCCATTCCAATCCAAGCTCTGTGTTTATGGATTGTTCTGGTTTTAAATTGGGATCTCCAATTTCAAATTGAGCGGTTCCGTGATGTACGCCGTAACTAAAGCGTTCATTGATACCCGCCGGACGCCAGGCCGTGCCAACGGTAACATGTGCCTTGAATGCATCATCGATATTCCAAATCAGCCCAAAAGCCCCACTAGGTTGCAGATAAGCATCCGTTCGACCTTCAATGCGGGGTGACCGCACAGCAAAAGAACGTACCCAATGATAATCCAATCGTACACCGGCCTCTGCACGAAGCGAACCAAATTCCTTCTTTTCAAAAGCATACCATCCTGCGGAATAGGATCTGAAATCTGGGATTAAAAATCCGACACTACTTCTCACATTACCCTGACGCTTTATTTGAAGACCAATTTTCCCTTCAAATCCATGGAGTGGATAATGCTGAAGACGAAGATCCAGGCTTTGCGTTGTAAGTGTGAGATCGAAGGCTGCTGTTTCTACATCACGACTAAAACGACCATGTATGTCATATTCTTTACGATTATTGAGTTGCAAACCATAATGAATGTCAAAAACACCCCATTTGTTTGTTAATACGGTGGTTTCTGCCGATAACAAATGATGCTGGATTTCCTGACGAGGTGCTTTGATCTTATAACTAAAGGGCTGTTCAACGGCCGGACGTCCACGGTCGATCGCTCGTTGAAGATCGTTGGGGCTACCAATGTGAGCACCTGTATAGATGCCAAGCTTAGTCGCGTAGCTACTGGCATATATCCTGTGATGAAATAGTCCTGTTCTGAAGGCAATCGTTGAATTGATACTTTGTTCGGAGAATCCTGAATTATCAATCACATAGTCCGGTGTGCGAGAATCGCCGGCCCGGCGTATACTGCCCTGAAACCGCCATCCCAGATTACTGTCTTCTGATGGACTTCCTTCCAATTGGACACTTCCAGCAAATTGTCCGTTGTTGCTGTAGGTGTTGAGGAAGGCGGTGCCACTAAGCTTTCGCTCCATCGCAATAGGTCGTGGGATAACCTGAATAACTCCTCCGATGGCGCCTATTCCAAATTCAACCCCGGCCGCACCCTTGATGACCTGGATTTGACCAGGTGAGAATGGATCGATCTCAGGAGCATGTTCTCCACCCCATTGTTGCCCCTCTTGAGTGATGCCTGCCTGCATGGTAATCACCCTGTCGCTATGCAAGCCCCTGATTACCGGTTTTGCAATCGATGCACCTGTCTGAAGCATATCGACACCTACCACTCCTGATAGGGTTTCACCCAACGTTTGTCCCCTAAGACGATCTAATTCATTTTGATCGATCGTTTCAACTGTTATTGATTCCATACCCTGCGTTACACGGGAGCTTCGAACTTCAACCCCATCAATTACGGTGAATTCTGGCTCCATAAGGATATGGATGATGGTGTCTTTTTGGACATCAAAAACCAGTTTTTGCGTTTTATAGCCTAGATAGCGTACTTCCAGCTCCCAGGAGCCAGAGCTACCCCTTATTTCGTATCGGCCCAGAGAATCTGTTACAGCACCTTGAGTGCTGCCTGCATGTACAAGGGTGGCTCTTGACAAAGGCATAGCATTACTAGCATCCTTTACGGTACCAGATACCCGTATTGGATCACCAGAAAACGAAATCATGAGAATAAGGGATGCGATGATACTGAGTATAATCACACGTACGT
Organism: uncultured Chitinophagales bacterium; assembly: GCA_964640035.1. Classification (GTDB taxonomy): domain Bacteria; phylum Bacteroidota; class Rhodothermia; order Balneolales; family CAYWCV01; genus CAYWCV01. The sequence goes on along the minus strand of CAZXGO010000004.1, from coordinate 55,295 downwards.
AATCGAAGTGTTAGTGTAAAACCGATGATATCGGTATGTGATAGCCATCGGCTGAGGAAATGATCTTGCCGATAGAACGTGGAACCGTCTGCTTTTAAGAATAAAGCGGCGGTGCCCTCCCCGAGAAAATGGGAGCTGCTATCTGAAGTTGGGCCTGAACTGGGGCCAAACGAACTGGCTCTGAAGATTGCCAGTGTGCACTTACGTGAATCTTCGTTACTGTTAGGTCAACGTGAACCAAACCGGCTACACAGACATCGCTGTCTTTGTGCTCAGATTCCTCGTGGTCATGGTGATCACGAGCGTCTGTTTGGTGATGATCGGAGGAAAATTCAGTCAGTATGGAGCCGTGAAATACCGCAACGTGCATCACCAAGCTAAATATGCTGGGGATGAGAATGCTGATAATATGGGCTCGGAGAGATTTCACTGGATAAAATATCGGAAGGGCTCATCATAAATGCAAGTGATTTGCATATTCATCGCTTCCATTGCAGATCGTACCCTGCATCGATGTAATGTTTGACGATTGGCTCATCTGGGCCAAGTTGTACGGTGATGAGATCAAATCGAATGGGTGAGCCTTCCATTTTCCTCTCGTAGAGCCATGCCTGTCCTGCATGGGCAATGCGTCGAAATTGATCCACACTCATTATGCCATCCCCATCTTCAAATGATATACCGGTTCTGGTTTTGACCTCAATAAGAATGATGCGTCGGTTATCATAGGCGATGATGTCCACTTCCGCTTTCTCAAAATGATACCGACGCTCTAAAATGGTATACCCTTCACGTTCCAAATAACGCACGGCAATATCTTCACCTTCAATACCGGTCTTTTGGGTTGAACGTTGGTTAGGGATCATGATCAAAGGGGGAGATGGTCTTCAGGACGACCTTTTAATAAGTTTCGTTTTCTGGCAAAGGAGACAAACTTTTGGAGTGAATCCAAATTTTTTTGTGTCACATAGGGTAATATTGCCCGAGTGAAATCTTCGAAAAGCTCCAGGAATGAGACAAAGTTTTCTATGCGTTCACGAAAAGCCCGCTCCGAATCGATATTGGATTGTTCCTGATCCATAGTATTGAGGCACTCTTTCAGATTCTCTTTTATAGGAGTTACTTCAAGACGCTGTCTCTGTTGGATGATTCTGGCAGCCATATTCCAAACATCTTTCTCCGCAATGAAAAACTCCCTACGCTCCCCCTCTTTATTCACTTTGTGAATCAAGCCCCATTCTAAGAGTTTTCGCAAATTCATGTTGGCATTGCCTCGACTAATATCGAGCTCTACCATTATTGTATCGGTATCCAAAGGCTCTGGATCGGCATAGAGCAAGGCATGTATTTGAGCCATCGTCTTATTAATGCCCCAGGAGGATGCCATCTCTCCCCAGTATAAGACAAACTGCTCGAGGGCTTGCTGGTGTGCCTGCGAACGTTTGTTGGGGGCAGATGTTGAAGAATCAGACATGAACGGCCTTAGATCAGGATGTTTCTGTCGATACAGATGTCGATGCAGCGGGAGACGGTTCAGTGGTCTTATTTGTGCCTCGATCTTTATAATCGGTGACATACCATCCTTCACCTTTATAAACGACACCGGCGCCTCCGGAAATCATACGTCTCACCTTTTGACCCGTATCCGGACATACCGACAAGGCAGGCTCACTCATACGCTGCATCACTTCGAAAATTGTACCGTCTTCACGTTGATAGGAATATGTAGGCATAAAATATCATTACCGTTGTTAAACAAGTGCTTGAACAAAACCTGAGGGTATTCGGGTTCCCATCGAGCTGATCATACACAGGCTACTTGGTTATCCCCGACAATCCTTCTTTGATTCTTCGAACCGATTCCTGCAAATTTTCCATGGAAGTAGCATAACTCAAACGCATGCCTCTGGGCTCCCCGAAAGCATCGCCTGGAACCATGGCAACACCAGCGTGTTCTAACAGATACATCACCAGATCGGTGCTATTTGAGATCGTTTCACCATTTTTGCCTGTCCCACCGAAATAGGAAGAAACATCCGGAAATGCATAAAATGCACCACCAGGACTGAAACATTTTATTCCAGGAATTTCATTGAGTGCCTTCACCAGATAATCTCTACGCTCTTGAAAGGATGCCCGCATCTCCATCACCTGATCTAATGGATGGGTATAGGCGGCTTCGCCAGCTTTTTGACTTATACTCGATGGAGCACTGGTTTCCTGACTCTGAATCTTGGCTACGGCAGCAACAATCTCGCTTGGACCCGCTAAGTATCCCAATCTCCAGCCCGTCATTGCAAACCCTTTGGAATATCCATTTACAACAACGATGCGGTCAAACAGATCTGGCGCTACTTCCCCAATCCCCACATGAGGCGCGTCAAAGACGATGTATTCATAGATTTCATCGCTGATCACGACGACATAAGGATACTTTCTCAATACATCAGCCAAAGCCTCCAGCTCTTCTCTACTGTAACAGCTACCTGTCGGGTTCGATGGAGAGCATAAAATAAGTAGCTTTGTTTTAGTGGTGATGGCGCTTTCCAACTGCGCAGGGGTCATCTTGTACTGATCCTCAAACCTGGTTGAAACGATGACTGGAGTAGCATCTGCAAATCGCACCATCTCTGGATAGGAAACCCAGTAGGGAGCCGGTATAATAACCTCATCGCCCGCTCCCGATAATGCCAAAATGGCAAAGCCAATCGATTGCTTTGCACCATTGGAGACGATAATCTGGTCAGGAGTATACTGAAGGTGATTTTCCCTCTTTAGCTTTGCGGCTATCGCCTTACGAAGTTCTATCGTACCAGCGTTAACAGTATAGCCATGAAAACCATCTTCGATGGCTTGTATAGCGGCCTTGCAGATGTAGTCAGGGGTCTTGAAATCGGGTTCGCCGGCACTCAGCGAAATAACGGATTTACCGGCCAACTGCATCTCTTTTGCAAGAGCAGAAATTTTGAGCGTTTCAGAAGCGGATAAAGCCGCAGCGCGTGGAGATATGTGCGACACGGATCAGAGACTAGTTGGAAGTTATCGGAGAAAATAGCCAAAAATTCCGAGCTACTCTTCTTCAAACATTAAAAAGCGCTCCCAAAAAAGCCACAAAAAATCACAAGAACTCAATGAGATACTTTTCTTCTCTTTTTATTCGGTTCTTCAATAAGTCTGACCATCTTTTTCTGAAGTTGATACCGACCCCTATTAATTTTCGATTTCACCGTTCCCATAGGCATACCCGTCGCATCACTGATTTCTTCATACGACAGGCCTTGAAGATCACGAAGTACGATGACTTCTTTAAAATCATGGGATATCGACTGTAATGCTCTTCTAAATACATCGAGTACATATCTGCGTTGATATATTTCCTCTGGATCATTGTCATTGTTTTCAATCACTTCTGAAACTTCATGGTTTTGCTGCGGTTCATCCGTATGAAAATTGACAAGTTCCATTCGGACCCTTTTCCGGTAACTTGTGTAGGAAAGATTCTGTGCTATCGTGTAAATCCAGGTAGAAATTCTGGATGTATGGTTATAGGAGCCATTACTTTTGTACACTCGTAGAAATGTTTCCTGAACAAGATCTTCACAATCTGACATGTTTTGATTGAATCGATACAGAAAATGAAACACTCGTTTATAGTAGCGGTTATAAAGAGTATTGAAAGCATGTACATCACCATTCTGAAATAACTCCATCAACTTTTCGTCATCGAGATTTGGGTATCGATAGTCCATAAGACAGTAGTAAGTTCGTAGTGCAGTTCAGTAATAATCAGTGGACTTCCGAGTCACTGATCTCCAAGAATCTACACTTTTTCAACCACCTCTGCTTGGATATTGAAAATTTCTGGTAATTTTTTAAAATATTTTACCTGTACACAGTAAAAAGCCCGCCAGGCTATCGTCCTGGCGGGCTTGATTCTAATCGTTGTGTTCGAACAAGTTAGCGACTGCGGATCAGCGCGCCAATAAGCACGCCGACAGCCAGAGCTATAGCAAGCGACTCATACGGATGCTCACGAATAGCCTTATCCGTTGTTTTCGCACCTGATACGACAGCCTCTTCAATATCTTCGTAATACGAAATGAGTCGTTCTTTAAGTCCTTCGATTTTTTCCTTGAACTCTTTCAATTGTTTTTTGACCGTATCCTCTACGGTTTCATTCATCAATTGACCAGCCTCCTCAACCATATCTTCGAGTTGGCCAATCAGTGCCTCCGCGCTGCGGGCAGCTGATACTTGTTTTGCCATGTGTTCAGTATTTAAACGTTTTTAATGGATCTGAATCGAACAATTGTCTTTTGGATACTAGCTCTGTTCAGACCTTCTCCTAAGATCTGAAAATTTTTGTTCAAGTGCTCGGGCAACATTTTCAGGTACAAATGAGCTCAAATCACCTCCCCAATACCCCACTTCTTTGACAAGACTGGCTGACACAAACGTAAGCTCTTCTCTTGGCATTAGAAAAATGGTGTCAATATCGGATGCTAATCGTCTGTTCATTAGAGCCATCCGAAATTCGTATTCGAAATCGGAAAGTTGACGAACTCCCCGAACAAGAGTATGAACACCATGTTTGCGCGCATGATCTACGAGCAGACCAGTGAACGAATCAACAGTAACTTTTTTTGACCACGAAGTTGCAGCAATACACTCTCTGATGAGATGAAGTCGTTCTTCTTCTGAAAACACCGATGTTTTCTGATTATTTACAGCTATGGTGAGGATCACCTTATCAAAGATTTGTGTCGCTCGTTCAAGAATATCCAAGTGTCCGTTGGTGATAGGATCGAATGAGCCTGGATACATCGCTATAGCCATACCTTACTCCTGTTCTAACTGCGGTGGGTTCTCAAGGAATATACTCACAATTGTCCGACCATAGGGTTTGGCAAACACACAGCGTGGATCCTCCGTAAAAATGTGACGCGCGTCGTGTTCTAACAGAAGCCAACCATCTGACTTTAGCCATCCTTTGTTCAATAGCATGTCCGGAAGCATGGGTAGGTCCGGCCAATCATAGGGTGGGTCTGCAAAAATGATGTCATAAGATGTTGGAGGTCCTTTATCAATAAAACTTCCCACATCCGATGGTATAAACAGCATCTGATGCTCTATGTTGAAATGTTTAGCACCAGTTCGAATCATTCGCGCCGACTCTGGAGATCGATCCACGGAGCTAACGTGCGCAGCACCCCTAGAAATAGCCTCAAAACCAAGATTACCAGTGCCCGCAAACAAATCCAGAACCTTGGCATCCCGAATCCCCTTGCGGGCTTCGATGATGTTGAACATACTTTCTTTGCACCGGTCAGCGGTTGGTCTGATGTCCAGATCGAGAGGTGTTTCAATCTGTCGACCTTTTAATTTTCCGGTGATGATTCTCATACTACGATGATTCCAATGCCATCAAAATGGAGGGAAAGGCCTGAGAAAGATCAAAATTATATGTTTGCTCTTCTGCATGCAGTCCCATTGTTTTTAAACTATCCATCACTTGGATATGGGCGGATCGATCCAAGCGGTTCACCAATACATCGGATAGTACCGCAGATTTATATCCATAAAAAAGAATCTCCTCATGTATACCCATCATCCATTTCAGATGTCGGGCTGTCATTGCCCACAGGTAGGGGATATCGTCATAGGTTTCAAAACGGATGATAGTGGCTCCACGAAGTTTACCAAGCAGAAAAGAGCTGACACACAGTGAACCTGCATGACACCCAATGGTTAGATAGCTTCCTGCTGCACTACGATGCTGATGCCATTTGGAAAGTGCCTCGAATTCACTGTTGAAAGCAGTGCTTGCCACAATTTCGCCCATTTTTTCGAATGAGGCCATAATACGTCGATCACGTAATACCATGAATTTGTAATCCCGATTACTTAGATCGTGCCATTCAACATCGATATGCTGACGCTGAACACCCCGCATCAGGAGATTCAAATACGCCTCTCGCTCGTCCGACTGATCATGAACTAATTTTGGAAGGCTCGCCCAGGATTCATGAAATGGGAAGGTAGCTACCTGAACGGAAGATGCACTTAGTTCTTTTTGCAGACCTTTAAGAACGGAGTAGACGCCATCCAGCTGACGTGTCTCACCAGCTCTAAAAGCATCAGCAATCGAAAAGGTAAACTCATGCGAACCAATTCGACTTAATAACGGTCCAGCACCAGGAGTGTGTGCCGCGTAAAAAAGCCGCTGTTCAAAAAAATTAATGGCTAAACGGGTCGTTGATCCCGACATCGGAATCAAATCTTACTGCCAGCTAGGCGCATTGAGCAAGGTTATACGATCTAAACTGCCAATAACATCATCACTGTTAGGATCTTTTAACAGATAGAGTGGTGGGCGAATAGTGTCGTTAACAGTAAACTGGAAGCGCTCGTGTGGCGGACGGGGTGAGAAGATCAAACTATCCGGATTGTAAACCCCATTTTTGTCAGCAAATAATTCAGGTCCACGTGCGATCATCAATGAATCCGTTTTAAGAAATACGACCAGACTATCGAGCGTTGACGGGAATTTGCCTTGTGGGTGACGTGCCTGATAGTTGATGAGAGCATCCCGAACCAGCGTCATTCGTGTTCGAATGTTGTCTGTAACTTCTTGTTTAGCCATTTCCTTATTCCAAGGAGCTGTAATGGAATCATAGAGTACATAGCCAAGTACTAGAATGATGAGTATTAAAACGATGCTGATGAGATTGTTACGCTGCTGGATATTCATGAGCTGGGATGCTATTTGATTCTTGGTGCGTGGTTACCGTTTGCGAAGATACAGGTGGATATAAACATTTGCAATCGACGATGAGACCTAAATTATCGTTCATCACTCCGGATTCCAAATATTTTAATGATCTGCTGGAAGCCTTGATAGACCCATTTCTTTAATAAGATGGTTTAATCCGTACAATTCCTCCGTTACATGAAGAATATAGCGCATATCCACATTGATCGTTCGGCTAATTTTGGGATCGTGAAAATAATCTCCCACAACACCTTCGATTAAGCCATCAAAGGCCACTCCAATAATTTCTCCTTTGGCATTCATGATAGGACTCCCCGAATTACCTCCAGTAATATCATTCGAGGATAAGAAGTTGACCACCAAACGCCCGTCGGGCTCCGAGTAGGCACTCGGTTTAGCTTTACGTCCAGCTGCGTTCTGACGCTCATTGATCCATTTCATTTGAACCTCGGGAATATCAAATGGATCTATGCCAGTATATTTTGGCAGAATTTCATCCAGATATGTTCTGGCTCCAAAGCTGGCATTTCTTACCGAAACCCCAACAATGCGTCCACCGGTAAATCGGAGTGTGAAATTCGCATCAGGATATTCAATGGGGTCATTGCGGAACTCAAGCATGGCTTTTACGTACTTTCTGGTGGCTTCATTCATAAATGAGCCCGCATTTTGAAAAGCCTGGATATTCGCGAAGTATCCTTCAAGCAGCTCAGTATGCAACTGAATGAATGGCTCGGTTTTATTTGGATCGATCGTATTGGCTTCCATGTTAAGAAGCGCTTCAGTCTTTTCTAGTTGTGTTAGCACCGAGGTTTGCATTTGCTCATCGAGGAAAGCAGCAACAGCTTTTTCGAGTTCTTCACCACTCTTACCGCCAAAGAGCTCGTCAATAACGTCAGGTCTGCTTCCATCCGGAAGCAAGGCCAAAGTTGTCAGAAAATGCTTCATACGAGCAAATTCAACACCTATATTCAGGCCTTCTAAGCTAGCACGGGCAAGCATACGAATGGAATCCGCCTCGGCTGTAGAGAAGTCATCAGCCTTGCGTTGACCCGTGGCCAATGCGTACGCAGGAGCCAATAAACCTGCCGTTTCCAGAAGTGGACTATTATTTAACACGTACACATAAGCATAGATAAGTGCTCCCTGTCGCGACAGGTTTTCGTAGCCACGTTTTAGTAAAGGCATCACATCGCCATATTCAGTTTGGCGAAACAGATCAGCAGCGATCCACTCTTCCAGTTTCTTTTCCTGTTCAATGCGTTTATTGACAATATCATAATCGAAGAAGCCCTGATGTACCCCTTCAAAATATTTGAGTGAGTTAGCATAAGAGGCGCGATCTGAGGCCGTAAGTACCTCTAATTCTGGATCTAGCGCTGCTTCTGCTTCGAGTCCGGCCATAATACCTCGAAATACCCGAATCAGAGTAGGATGCTGTGATTCCTGATAATATTTGAAGTGATAGCTGCTTTCATGACGATAGGTGGTACCCGGGAATCCCATGATCATGGTAAAATCTTCATCCTGGAATCCCTGATCACTCACTTGCAAGTAGCGATCCGGCTCGTAAGGCACGTTATCGGGGTGGAAGGGCCTTGAGCTACCGTCGGGAGCAACCCAGGCCCTCAAAAAGGTGAAATCACCCGTGTGTCTGGGCCACATCCAGTTATCAATATCACCCCCGAATTTTCCAATACTGGACGGAGGAGCGAAAACAAGCCTGACATCCCTGATAATTCTATAGACCGACATAAACTGACGATTTCCAGCCCAGTATTCATCGATCTCAGCTAAAATATCCGGGTTGGATTGCATACGCTGATCAACAAGCTGTTGCTTAGCCATTTCCAAAGCCTGATTCGCATCCTGGGCCTGCATGGTTTTGATCATCATCGATAACTGCTGACTAACTTCCACCTGTTCGATAGGAATGTATAGGGTGAAGCCTTCAGCGCTCAGCTCTTCACCTGTATTCTTTGCCGCAAAACCCTCCTTTAGATAATTCTGTTCGGCAGAGCTCAAGGAGGCGATTGCATCATATGCAACATGGTGATTGGTGATAACAAGACCTTTGGAAGAAACAAAAGAACCCGTCCCTCCTCCATTTTCACCGACATTAATACGGACGATCGCCCTGTTTAGTCCATTCGGTTGTTGGGTATCAAAAGCCGATTCAGGAAGTTCTAATCCTTTTTGTTGCAATGATTGATACACCGGTCCTCTAAGTTGAGGCAACAACCACATCCCGGCATCATTTCGATCTTGAGCCGATACCGGTTGATTAATTACAATAATGAAGAGCAGAAGGAGAGCAGTTAAGTCTCGAAAACGGGGGTAAATCATGGTAAACGCCGGAATAATATGAAGATAGTCTTTCAAGAAGGTATTGCTTTAAGAACTCATTTTCACAACTGAATATTAAGAAGGAAAGGATGTATATTAGGCCATTCGATAACATTGGTTAAAAATGCATGCAGTACACCGACAATTTTTTCTACCTCTGCCATATTCCTCTGAGTGCCGAAGGACCTGATGATGTTCAAGTCATTCAAAAATGCGAGACTACCGAGAACTTTCCTGAGCTTTTCAGTGAATATGAGCGCCTCAGATCACATGCTACCAATACGGATGGTTTATACAGTGTGATTCGGGCTGATGACATTTACGTGATCATTCGTACCCCAAACGATAAACAAGCCAAGCAGAAGGCGTTTGAGGAGTCGAGAACGAATCTGATCACCAATTTGCAGCATCGTGTGATGCAACATAAAGATGAAAACGCTCAGATGATCCTGAAATCGGTGTACGAGATCGAAACAGAAATCAAATAATGCCTTTACCGCGGCTAAGACGGGATATCGAGTGAGCCAACATAAGGATTGGTTGATAGCACAGTCAGAAAAGGTTGTTGACCTTCAGGATCGTCTTCAAATCGCTCGCGATGCAGACGATAAAATGACCTGCGATCAGCTTTTTACAGCATTAGAACAAATCGCTGATGATGTTGTTGGACTCAAACCACATCTTACTGGTGATGATCGTGCCTATGCCATGTTTATGCTGGGCTCCATTTGTGCCTTAATGGGCTTGTGGAATCATGCGGAGGAAGCCTACACCCAGGCACTCGATTATTGGCCTGATCACGTCGGTCTGTTAAATGAGATGGCTGAGTGTCAGTTCGAGCTGCAACAGTACGAGAATGCCATCCGCTTTTTGGAAAAAAGTATGAGGGTCGGCGGGGAGACACCCGATCTGATCCATGAATTAGCTGTTGCCCAGGCTTGGGCAGGCAAGCTGCCGCTTGCCCGTATTACCCTGATAAATGGCTTGGCAAAACACCCTCATCAAGTCCTATTAAAAGAGACACTTGCCGAAATCGAAGCTCTGCCTGAGGCTGGAAAGAGTTCAACGTGAGATTTGAACCCTATCAGATAATCCACGAAGACCGGGATATCATTGTTGTCAATAAGCCTGCCGGATTACTGACTGTTCCTATCCCTAAATCAAAGGCCGTTAACCTGTTCGAGCTGCTTAAACAACAGGTCAAACGATCTGGCCCCGTTTTTGTCGTTCATCGGATAGATCGATTTACCAGCGGAATTGTTCTATTTGCCCGAAATCGTAAGGCATATGAAGCCTTAAAGGCTCAATTTATTGATCGCTCAGCCATACGAACCTATATCGCCGTCGTTCATGGAGTGCCACGAACAACAGGCACCTTGACGCATCATCTTAAGTTGATCAAAGACAGTTTTAAAAATGTAGCGGTCGACCCAAACGATCCTAAAGCAAGTATGGCACGCTTGGACTACAAGGTCGTGGAAACATTCGGTGAGAAGGCCAGTGTACTTCAGATACAACTCGATACCGGACTAAAAAATCAGATCCGTGTTCAATTTGATCTCATTGGTCACCCGGTAATTGGAGATGTGCAGTATGGCGCACAAAAAGATACGATGGGTATGGATCGACAGGCGCTACATGCACATCGTCTGGAATTCAAACATCCTGGAAATCGAGCCATCATGCGATTGGAAGCTCCTTTACCCAAAGACATGCAAAAGCTGCTTACACGTTTAAAAACGAAGATCTAATCCACAAAAGCTTGCCATTTGGTAGTTGCCCCATCTAGTTCAAATGAGTATTTTTAAAGTTCAGCTTATTTTGTGATTTAACACGTCTGTATTCCAAGAATCATTAACACGTTAGGTCATTGCAGAAACCAGGAAGGGGTTCGCACTTGTGCGGGTCTCTTTGTCACACACAGTAACGTGCACCTAAGGGTGCAATTTCCACCTACTTTATACTAAACGTATGGGCAAGCAGTCTAAAAATGCACTTCACGTCGGCGACTTTGTCGTCGTAACCAGCGATGGTGATATTATTCAAAGTGATAACCGTCATTTTTCGGGTAAAACCATCGGGAATATTGATCCAAGCGCCGAGTTTTCAGCAGATGAGGCTTTAAAAAGCTATTATGAGGCTTTCGATCAGCTTGTAACTGAAAGAGATCAGTTACTTGGTGATCTTGCTTCTGCCTCAGATCCGGAGGGTTTGCGGACAGCCTTCATGGCCAAAGCAAGCTCAGCTGCAGCTATTGGTGATTTTGATAACCTGTTGGTCGGATTTCCAGTCGCTGAAAAAATCGTGGCTACAAAACAAAAAAACCCTACGAAGAAAGCTGCAAAAATTGCTGAATCTGAAGAGTCTAAGGAAGTAAAAACTAGTGAAATAAAATCAAAAAAAGCTACGCCTAGAAAAGCAAAGACTGAGGTAGTAGTGACTGAAGCAGAAATCAATGCGGATGATCATCCTGAAATTCATCATGATGATGCCCTTGTGAATCTCAATGAAGTAGAAGATACTATTGAAGAAGCCGTCGAAGAAGTCACATCATCCGCCTTCGTACCAAAAGAGGCTCTTTTTACTGAAGGAGACCCCCATTATCCCTTCGAACAACTGGTCCTTAAAGCAGAGGAGCTCGCCGTTTCAAGTGATTGGCAGGTTGCCAGTCATGAGCTCGATAATATCCGATTCAAGTGGAGTGAACTTACTCCGGTAAGCGACGAGGCTCAAAAGGAGCTATCTACACGCTTGCAACAAGCTCAAGCGAGTTTCAATGAGCGCAGAAGTGCTCACTATGAAAAAATGACCCAGGTACGTGCCTCAAATCTGGTACGTAAAAAAGAATTGCTTGAGCGACTCGAAACAATCGTCAAAGATGGCCGCTGGAATGCTATCAACGAGCTGAAGTCTCTGGAGCGCCGTTGGGAAAAAATCCGACAGATTCCTGCCGACGAGATCGAGAAACTGAATAAGCGCTTCGAAAAACTCAAAGAGACCTTCGAAGAAAAGCGTATTGACTTCCTGGTGAAACGCAAAGAGCGTGAAGAGGAAAACCTCACTGTCAAGCTCCTGCTTCTTGATAAACTTGATCTGATCAACAACGAAATCAATGAAGAGACCACCAACTGGGAAAACCTCGATAAATTGTTCGAAGGACTCTCACAGCAATGGCGTAAAGTGGGTCCGGTCGTATTAGAGCGTGAAGATGAAATCTGGGAGCGCTATCGCAACGCCGTCGAAACCTTCCAACAAAAGAAACTACGCTTCAACAAGGCCTACAAAGCAGAGCTTGATAAAAACCTCAAGAAAAAAACGAGTCTGGTAGAACAAGCTGAAGCCCTTTTGATGGAAGCTGATTTAGTGAATGCCGCTCGTACCATCAATCGTCTACACCGTGAGTGGAAAGACGTTGGTGCCGTAGCCAAAGAGGTATCCGAATCGCTTTGGGAAAGATTCAAAAAAGCATCCGATGCCTTCAATGATCGTAAAAATGAAAATCTTGATGTCATTCGAGACGCTGAAAACAAAAATTACGAGGCCAAAGAAAAACTCTGCGAAGCTGCAGAAGCCCTGTTAAATACCGACGATTACGCCAAGGCAACGAAGGAAATCCAACAGCTATCCAACCAATGGCGTGAAATTGGTCCGGTACCACGCCGTAAGACCAAGCCTATTTGGAACCGCTTTAAAAAAGCGATGGATGATTTCTTCGAAAAACGTCGTGATTCAATGCGTGATAGCCGTAAAGATGAAAAAGAAAATTATCGTGCCAAGAAGGAGATTATCGACAAAATCAACAAACTGCTCGAATTAGAAGATCCGCAGCAGGCTGTTAACGAAATCAAACCCCTTCAGGCCGAATACCAAAAGATTGGCTTTGTACCTATGAAGTACAAAAACAAACTTTGGGCGAAATACAAAGAAGCCTGTGATGCGATCTATCAGCGTGCCCGCGAAGAGCGCGCCGCTCGATCCATCCAGAAAGTAGATTCATCTAATAAGCAGCCCCGTCAACAGCGCACCAATGCCAATGATGGCGGCCAGGATCGCCGCAAAGGTACCGATGCCCAGCGCCTGAAGAAGGAATGTGATGAGTTGCAACAGCTCATCCTTCACTATAGTGATACCAAAACCTTCATCAAGCCAAGTAAGCAAGGCAACAAACTGCGCGATGATATCCAGGCTAAAATTGATGCCGCTCAGGCAAAACTATATTCCAAACAGGAAGAACTTGAGCAACTCAAGCGTCAGGCTGAAGCTGGTCGCGAGGGGTAAATCATTCGGTTTATGCACAAAAGGCACGAGTGATCACGGTATCATTCGTGCCTTTTTTTATAGATGATGGCCATCTTGATGAAAATCATTTGAGAAACCGCTGCTAAAATGGTATGCTTAGCTCAACGCATCGATCGTATCAACCCCTATGCACACCGACACAAAAAGTACCGAGGCCATCATCATTTTTGTTAAAAATGCTGAACTCGGTAAAGTGAAGACACGTCTGGCTACCCAAATTGGTGATGAGCGTGCTCTGGAAATTTACCAGCTTCTTCTGCAGCACACACAGTCTGCCATCGCGCCATTGGATGCAGATGTCCGGATTTACTATAGTGACTATCTTCCCGAAATAGATCTTTGGGATCTGAGTGTGCATACCAAACATCTGCAAGAAGGTAGCAATCTGGGTGATCGACTCATTCATGCCCTTGATGAAAGCTTCCGCCTGGGATATCGCAAAATCGTTGTCATAGGAAGCGATTGCCCACAATTGAGCGCCTCCCATATCGAAAAAGCCTTCATGGAATTGGAAGACGTAGAGGTCGTTCTGGGTCCGGCAAGAGATGGTATTTTGTATTCAGTAAATTCTTGGAACAATAAATTCTACAATCATACAAAT
>CAZXGO010000004.1:28688-41267 GCA_964640035.1 uncultured Chitinophagales bacterium | reverse complement strand
TACATGAGCATCTTTTCCAGGATAAACACTGGAGTTCGGAACAGCTGTTCGACCAGACCATCGACGATCTGATTCAACACAAGCTCTCCTGGTTTGAATTGCCCATCCTTTCTGATATTGATACAGTCGAGGATCTTGAACGAACCTCATTTGCTGAGGCAACGAAACTTTTGGTGTGACGATTACTATCATCATTCCTGCTTTGAATGAGGCTGAACACATTCAGGCATGCATAGATACCATTCGAGACAATGACACTGTCGGTCTGGTCAAAGAAATTATCGTAGTGGATGGCGGCAGTCAGGATACCACTATCAGCCTGGCTCAAGCATCGAAAACTACGACTATTCGAAGCAATCGCTCGGGGCGAGCCATCCAAATGAATCTGGGTGCCCAACATGCTTCGTCGGAGTATTTGTTCTTTCTGCACGCCGATACCCTCGTCCCCGATAGATTCACTGCCAGCATCCAGGGTGCCATCCTTGAAGGGTATCCTTCAGGGTGCTTTCGATTGAGTTTTGGTCACCCATCACCCATATTGCGCTTCTATGCATGGTTGACCCGTTTCAAAATGGATATCATGCGCTATGGCGATCAAGGATTATACATTCAAAAATCCCTCTTTGATCAACTGGGTGGATTCAAAGAAGATCATCGTGTCTTGGAAGACAACGAACTGACCAGACGCATTCGAAGGTCAGGGATCGCATTTAAGGTACTCGAAAAGGCAGCTATCACGTCCCCAAGACGCTATATAGAACAAGGAACCATTCGTTTACAGCTCATCTTCACGAGCATCTATGTGATGTGGCGAATGGGTTTTTCTCAGGACAAAATGATTGCCTTTTACAGAAAAAGGGTTCAGAATCGGGTTCCAGACTAAAGATGAGCTGAGAAATTCGTATTTTTGGCCTTCTTAACTCAAATATCTTCGAACTATGCGCTTTGTGCTTCGGTATGCTCTTCTTGCATGTGCTATCTCAATAGGGTTCGGCGCCTGCAATTCAAATAAAGAAGAAGAGCTGGTTGAATATCTTACTCCTGACAAGATCTCGGATGAAGAGTTCGGTACATACGTAGATAGCCTACTCAACCAAACCAATTTCATTGACTATAATGGAAACATGGTCAAGGTATCCGACTTTAAAGGCAAAGCCGTCGTCATCGACTTTTGGGAAACCTGGTGCAGCCCTTGCCTTCGGACTTTCCCCAGTCTGAACAGAGCCATTTCTGAGTATCCAAACGATTTTGTGGTTCTTGCTGTTAACCTTGGCGAAAGTGACACCGACGATGCTGTAAAGCAGTTTATCAGTGAACATCCTGAGTATCAGTTTATATGGGTGAGAGACCATGAGGGATTGGCTCAAACTCTAAATTTGCCGGGTATCCCTTATAAAATTTATCTCAACCGTGATGGAAACTACACTAAACATGAGCTAGGACTTTCCGGCTCTGATGAAAAAAACTACACCAATTTCGTGGAGTTCATCACATCCACCGCAGAATCTAAAAAATAAAACACGCTACCATGATCCAAGAACGACTCGCTTACAAAGTTAAAGACATCTCACTGGCCGAATGGGGTCGCAAGGAGATTCAAATTGCTGAAAAAGAAATGCCGGGCTTGATGGCACTACGTGAAGAGTACGGTACAAGTAAACCCCTTAAAGGCGCTCGAATTGCAGGCTGTTTGCACATGACCATTCAAACAGCAGTTCTCATCGAAACACTGGTTGAACTGGGTGCTGATGTGACATGGAGCTCATGCAACATTTTCTCCACCCAAGATCATGCCGCCGCCGCTATCGCTGCTGCAGGCATCCCAGTATATGCCTGGAAAGGGATGACCGAAGAGGAGTTTGACTGGTGTATCGAGCAAACGCTGATCTTTCCAGATGGTCAACCACTCAATATGATCCTCGACGATGGTGGCGATCTGACCAATATGGTTCACAAAAAATACCCACAGTATATCGCTGGTATCCGTGGACTTTCCGAAGAAACGACCACCGGTGTACATCGCCTGTATCAGATGATGGAGCGCGGCGAACTCAAAATGCCTGCCATCAATATCAACGACAGCGTAACAAAATCGAAATTCGATAACCTGTATGGATGCCGTGAATCACTAGTGGATGGCATCAAACGTGCAACCGATGTGATGGTAGCCGGAAAAGTGGCTGTCGTCGCTGGATATGGCGATGTTGGCAAAGGAAGTGCAGCCAACCTACGCTCCTACGGTGCTCGCGTTATCGTTACCGAAATCGACCCGATCTGCGCTCTACAGGCTGCTATGGATGGATACGAAGTAAAACGTATGGATCAGGCAGCCCTCGAAGGTAACATTTTTGTGACCGCATCCGGCTGTAAAGATGTAATTCGTGCTGAACACATCGAAATGATGAAAGATGAAGCCATCTTGTGCAATATCGGTCACTTCGACAGCGAAATTCAGGTAGCATGGCTTAATAACAATGCACAAAAGACCAATATCAAACCTCAGGTGGATGCCTATACCCTCAAGAGTGGCAAACGCATCTACTTGTTGGCCGAAGGACGTCTCGTCAACCTTGGATGCGCCACGGGTCACCCATCGTTTGTGATGTCAAACAGCTTCACCAACCAGGTATTGGCTCAGCTTGAACTCTGGAAAAACTCCGAGAAATATGAAATTGGCGTCTATATGCTTCCAAAATCATTGGATGAAAAAGTAGCTCGTCTTCACCTTGCAAAAATCGGCGTTGAACTTGAAGAACTCAGCAAAGATCAAGCCGACTACCTCGGTGTTCCTGTTCAGGGTCCTTACAAACCTAATCATTACCGCTACTAACAGGTTTTTAGAAATGGGTGATGGGTCTTGGAACACATCACCCATTTGATTTTTATCCAAAAATCCTGTAATTTGATCTTCCTGTCTAGGTAATGCGCCCGTAGCTCAACTGGATAGAGTATCAGACTACGAATCTGACGGTTAGAGGTTCGACTCCTCTCGGGCGTACAAAAGGCTTGCAATGTTGCAGGCCTTTTTTGTTTAATTAGCGCTTAGATTCGGGTATCGTACACCTTAATCCCACTCCAATTGGGCTTAAAACGGGCCACAAATGCCTGATGAATAGGGTGGTTTTGATACGTATTAAGGGCATCCCGATCGGCTACTACCAGATGCAAACTAGTAGCATAGGTATTATCGACCACATCCCGATCGATCCCCTCTGGTCCACCAGCCATCACATGCATTACCCCCTCAATACGCGATAATTCATTGCGAATAGCCTCTGTTTGCAGTTCAATTTGCTGGGGATCCGTGCTATCTTTGTAATAGAAAAATACAGAATGGAGAATGGGCATGGCGTACAACTAAATAAGGTTTATCAAATATACCATGCACAAGTCCAGCGTCCCAAATGAAATGATCCCCTTTGATGACCAAACATCTATCAGACTTTCAGTTTGACCTACCCCAAGAGCTGATTGCTCACGCACCGGCCCATCCCCGCGACCACAGTCGTCTGCTTGTCTATGATCGTGCCAATGATCACATCACAGATACCCATTTTTATGAAATTGGCCGTTTTCTGCCCGATCATTCCAGTCTGGTAGTCAATAATAGTAAGGTCGAGAAAGCGCGTCTGCTATTTGGGAACATCGAAATATTCGAAGTTCAGCGTATCAATAATCATACGGTGGAGGCGCTTGTTCGCCCTGGACGTAAATTCAAAGAGGGCAAGATCCTTGAGCTTGCAGAGGGTATTCAGGTTCAAGTATTGCGTGTCCATGAGGATGGCTTACGTACCCTTCGTTTTGAAATCCCACTCGATGATCCTCGCATAGAGTCCCATCGTCATACCCCTTTCCCCCCTTATATTGAGGCCAATGAGAGCCTGGCATCGGCCTATCAAACCGTGTACGCCAAAGATGAGGGAAGCAAAGCTGCCCCTACTGCAGGATTGCATTTTACAGAGCATTTGCTGGCATCCCTGGCTCAACAGGGTCATCACCTGGTTGAAGTAACCCTTCATGTAGGTATGGGAACCTTCGCACCGGTAAAAACAGAACACATCGATGAGCATAAAATGCATCATGAGTACTATGCTATGGATGCTACTGCAGCAAACTATTTGAATGAAGCGCATCATAAAGTGGCCGTCGGAACCACCAGCGTACGCGTTTTGGAGTCAGCGTATCGGGAGGATGGCTTTCGGGCGTGCAGTGGAAGTACTGATATTTTTATACGCCCAGGCTATACCTTCAAGGCCGTTGATGCCTTAATCACCAATTTCCACCTGCCAGGGAGTACCCTGATCATGCTGGTATCAGCCTTTGCCGGATATGAACAAACGAAGCGTTTGTATGCCCACGCCATTCGTGAGAAATATCGTTTTTACTCCTTCGGTGATGCGATGCTGATTCTTTGATCAGAGCTATGATCAGAGGGCGGTTCTTATCTTATCCAAAAGGCGATTGAATTCCTTTATTTCGGCTGGTTCCAAACCAGACAGGATCGCTTCCATGATGTCGATCTTCGAGTCGATGTCCTCGAGTATGCGCAGGCCCTGCTCGCTGATAAAAATGTCTACCTTCCTTCGATCATCACAACAAGCCGTCCGCTCCACTAAACCCTTCGAAATCATCCTGTCAATGATACGGGTCACATCACTGTTTCGGTGAATGATTCTTTCCTTAATAAGGTTATTCGTCGATGGGGATGGGTATTGACCTCTGAGAATGCGCAAGATATTAAACTGCGGAAGAGTCAAGTCGTAGCTCTCGAGGAAAGCCTCCAGCTTGCCTATCACCTGGTTATAGGTTAATACCAGATTGGCGACCCCTTTTTGGCGCTCACTAATCTTTTTGGTTTGTTTGATGTCGTTTTCGAAGCTCATGGTCGTATGATTATGAAACAAATGTACTGCGGGAACTTGACAATAACAAATTTTGTTTATAACATTAGTTGTTGTCAACAAATATTTTTATGACAACACGATAACTCCACATAAAACCACAAAACCACCTCATCAAGGATCGATTATGTCAACCGAATTAACAACATGGAATGTAGATACCGCCCACACCAACGTGCAGTTTAAAGTAAAGCACATGGGCTTTTTTGATGTTACAGGAAGCTTCGTCACCTTCGGTGGCACGCTCAAAACCAATGGCGAAGTGCTCGATGGTGGCAGCATCACCGCTGACGTAGATGTAAACAGCATCTCTACCAACAACGAACAACGTGATGGTCACCTCAAATCAGATGATTTCTTCAATGCCGAAGCATATCCAAAGATGAGCTTCAACAGCACATCCATCACCAAAAACGGTGCCAACTACACGATCGCAGGCGAATTAACGATCCGTAATACCACCAAGAAAGTTCAGTTTGATGCCGTTCATGCAGGTAAACTTATAGGTATGTACGGTGAGTTACGCACCGGTATCATGGCTACTACTAAAATTAATCGTAAAGAATTTGGTCTTAACTGGGGTGCCCTGGTAGAAGGCGTAAATGTTGTAAGCGATGATGTGGAAATCATCCTCAATGTTCAGCTTGTGAAAGCCTGATTCCCTCACGAGTCATTTTTTGAATACATCAAGAGAGCTGCCGTGAGTGTTCGCATTCCGGTGGCTCTTTTTTTAAGGAGTTCTCATGAAAACGCCTCTCATTACCGGCATCCACCACGTCACGTCGATGGTGGTGAATCCTAACAGAAACCTTAAAACCTATACCCGCGATCTGGGTATGCGACTGGTGAAAGTGACCGTCAATTACGATGCACCGGATGTCTACCATTTTTATATGGGGAATGCCAAAGGTGAACCGGGAAGTGCCATCACCTTTTTCCCTTTCCATGAAATGCACAAGGGTCAATTAGGTTCGGGTCAACTCACCTATACCGCCTATAGCGTACCCTCCAACAGTCTCCCCTATTGGCAAGATCGTCTTGGAGCACTTGGATACACACTGGAACCCCTATTCACCCGCTTCGGCGACCAGGTCCTTCGTTTCTATGATCACGACGGACTCGGTAATGAGCTTGTAGCCAATGCGAACGATACCCGTATTGCATGGGACAAAAACGGTGTACCCGCCAGCTACGGCATCAAAGGATTCAGCTCGGTAACGCTCGACTCACGCAGGCCGGATCAAACCAAAGAGCTCCTCCTTCACATCATGGAACATCGCCTCGTCGGAACCGAGGGCTCGATCAGCCGATACGAGTCCGGTGCCGGCGGCCATGGAACCTACATCGATGTGATCAGCACGGAAGAGAGGGGTCATCCGGGTGCTGGAACCGTGCACCACCTGGCCTTTCGCACTCCCGACGACCTTACACAGGCCGCATTCATAAACCGCCTGGCTGAATTCACCGGATATCGCACGGATGTAAAAGATCGCCAGTACTTCCATTCCATCTACTTCCGCGAAGCCGGTGGCATCCTGTTCGAAGTGGCCACCGACACCCCCGGATTTATGACCGACGAAGATTTCGACTCCCTGGGAACAGCCGTGTGTCTACCTTACTGGCTGGAACCCCAGAGAGAAGCCATAATAGCGGGGATCAGGGATCGGGGATCGGAAATCGGTAGGGGCGAATAGCTATTCGCCCCTACGCTTCGTCTCAAACCCCCTCTTCTTCAACTCCTCAACTCTTCAACTCTTCAACCTCCTACGCTTCGTCTCTTTTTGAACGCTAAAATTTAAATTCAGGTTATCGTTTGAGATAGGTACGTAATGTGTCATAATTAACCGTATGGAATCTCTGAAACGCAAGGATTTTATCAAACAAGCTGGATGCTCTGCCCTCTTTCTGATGGCCATGGGCATCACCATCACTGCCTGCGACACCGCCGAAGTGGCTGGTCCGGATGACGACTCTAACCCAGGTGGAAGCGGTGGAAGCGCCGATGGCATCACCATTACCCCGACAACCATCACCCTTGATCTGTCAAAGTCAGGTCCGGCAGTGTTAAATAGTGCCGGCGGCTTTCTGCTCATTGGCGCCGCCAATGCCATGGCCGTAAACGTAAACGGCACCATCCGTGCCTTCACGAGCGTGTGTACCCACGCACAGTGTAGCACAAGCTGGGCCTACCAAAACAATCGTATGGTGTGCACCTGCCATGGATCCCAATTTAGCAATGAAGGTCAAGTCGTGGTGGGTCCGGCAACAGCACCTCTCAAATCGTTCGCCACGACGCGCAATGGTAACATTGTGACCATCACCCGTGGTTGAGGGTAAATGATGAGGTTCTTTTGCACCTACATCATCATTTGGGTGATTCAGGCCTGGGTTATTCCATCCGGAGCGGATGCCCAACCATTTGTAACCGACAAAGGCAAGGTCGAATTCATCTCCAAAGCCTCTCTCGAGACCTTTACCGGTACCTCAAATGCCTTACATGGTCTGGTGGATCTACAGAAGCAAAGCATCGACTTTTATATCGATCTCAATACCTTACGCACTGGGATCGCTCTGAGGGATGAACACATGAGGGAGACCTACCTGGAAACCAAAAAATATCCATTTGCGGAGTTTACCGGCACCCTAAGCGGATACAATCCTGCACGAAAAGACACACAACAAGTAGTCGTCGTCGGCGATTTCACCATTCATGGGGTAAAAAAAGCCCGTACTATCCCCGGTCGACTGTTCGTAGGTACAAACCACCTCTATGTAGAAGCCTCTTGGGACGTGAAATTAAGTGATCATAATATTGAAATTCCTAAGGTCCTTTTTCTTAAACTAGCAGATCAACAACAGGTTCGCATCCAAGCACAACTCAGACGCAAAAACTAATATGATGGTATCATCCTGGTTCACACGATTCCTTCTGCTCCTTACGCTTCTCGCCCCCACTACCGTAATGGCTCAACTGGAGCGAGTTCTTGCGAATCCGGATCGTCCAGTCGATGATATCTTCAAAGCCCCAAAGGTTATCGGTTTGAATTCGGTGAAGCAGATCGGGAAAAACCACCTGCACATGAGCATCCTCCATACCTTCAATGGATCAGTGAGCGGTGGGATTGATACTTTTTTCGGTATTGACAATGGCGCAAACGTACGATTGGGCCTGGATTATGGCATAACTGATGATCTGTCTGTAGGATTGGGCAGGACCAGCAATCTCAAAGTCGTAGATACCCGGGTTAAATGGACACCCATTCATCAAACGACCGAAAGTAATCCAGTTTCTGTTGGCTTTCTGGGAGCTGTATCTATCGAAACCATCCCTAATCGTTTTACGGTCGATCCTAAACTAAGCGACAAGATGGGCTACTTGTTGATGACCATGGTTGCTCGAAAATTCTCCGATCAACTCAGCCTACAGGCA
The DNA here is from genome assembly GCA_964640035.1 of uncultured Chitinophagales bacterium. GTDB lineage: Bacteria > Bacteroidota > Rhodothermia > Balneolales > CAYWCV01 > CAYWCV01. The sequence goes on along the minus strand of CAZXGO010000004.1, from coordinate 32,936 downwards.
TCCCCGATGCTGGCTTATTTTGAGCGTCCGGTGCTGCTTCCCAGAAAATCGCTCGTAGGAGTCGGTATTGCGGGTCGCTACAAACTTGCCGGACGTAGTGCGATCACCTTTGAAGCCATTCCTATCCTCAACAAGCCTGATGATCTATCGCTACCCATCGCAATTGGCTATGATTTGGAGACAGGTGGACACGTTTTCCAGATGTTTTTCACCACGAGTACCTTTCATACCGAAAACTACATCATGGCCTATAATTTAGATCCCTTTTGGGACAAGAAGCCCCTTTTTAGGCTAGGATTTAATGTAAACCGGGTATTCGCTCTTTAGATCGGGCTGCTCACCAGAACATCATTTTCATACAGAAGACCGATCCACCGCTTTTCAGAAATTCGGAGGTGTCTAGTTCGTGCACAGTGAAACCCGCCTCTCTGAGTTTCCGGTTTGTTTCGGTTAATCCATGGTGAATCAGCACATGCTTACCATCGGCACACAGTGCATTGCATGCGAATCCGTCGATGGCATCTTCGGTACTCACCTCTATGAGATGTGGGATGAATGCACGGAGCATATCGAGTCCAGTTTCGGTGAAGGCTTTGGGATAGTACAAAGCCGAATGCTCGTTCAGGAAGCTTAGGCAGGTATCCAGGTGATAGAAGGCTGGATCGACCAATTCGAGAGCTATCACATCTACATTCAGGATGCGTGAAACCTCCTCATAGGCCGCAAGGCTGCTGCGATAGCCATATCCACCCCAGATCAGGCGTCGGCTGGGATGCCAGATGGCATCTCCCATACCCTCAAAATCAGCGATTTTGTTGCTATCGAGGTGGTGAATGTGATACCCTTGCTCCCGGTAGAACTGCTCAATGAATGGCACCTCTGCCTTGCGCTGATCAGCATGCATGATACTCATGATCACATCCAGGCTGCCATCGGAGCGACGTGAGGGCAGGCTCTGATTCGCACAAAAGACCATGTCGGGTAAGCCAGCCTCGCCCGGTACCACATGAACCTCAAGACCCGTTTGTTCCAGGGTCTGGCGCATGGCCTCCCACTGTTGATACGCCTTATTGGTGTCTACGCCTCCAATATGACCCTCCATATGAGGATTGATAACATAGAGTACGTCAAAATATGCAGGATCTACCATGATCACCCGTTTCGGCAAGGGCATCTGTGGCAGGTCGGTCAGACGAAAGGGGATTTCTGAAGAATGTGTGAAGAGCATGATCGTAAAAAAATAATTAGCCTAGGCGACGTCGTTTGTTTAAATAGGCAAGTAGCGCCACTTCAAAAGCTCCTTCGGTATCAATTTCCTCAAAATCAATACGCACTTTACTACTGGCCAGTTTGAAAGAGTGGATGTACTCAGCCATCTGTTTTTTGTAATCTTCGCGAACCTGAACGGGTAACACATCCATAATGGTTCCGGTTTCCATATCCTGGAAAAGGAATTTTTTGTCGGGGAAATCGAGCTCCCGCTCACTTCGTTTTTCCAGCATATGAAATAAAACCACCTCATGATGACGATGACGCAGGTGTTTAAGCGCTTCAAGAAGCTGGCTATGCTCCTCCACATTCTCAAACAGATCGCTGAGGATGATAACCAGGCTACGACGCGGGAGTCGCTCGGCCACCTCATGGATCACTTTGGCTGAAGCTGTTTTTCGCTGCTCGAGTTTCTCGGCCGGTGGGCTTGTAAATGGATCGAGCTGCGAAAAAAGATGCTGTACATGTCGATAAGAGACCTTTGCCGGCCAAAACCCACGGATGTCATCGTCGAAGGTCACCAGGCCACAGGCATCCCGTTGACGGTGCATCATATAAAGAAGCGCAGCCGCAAAATGCGTCGCATACTGCAACTTAGTCATCGAACCGAAGTACTTAAAATTCATGGAGCTGCTTACATCAAGCAAAACGGTACAGCGGAGGTTCGTCTCCTCCTCATACTGTTTCACATAATGACGATCCGACTTTGCATACACCTTCCAGTCGATGTGCTTGAGCTCATCACCCGGATTATACGGACGGTGTTCCGCAAACTCGACACTAAATCCGTAGTATGGACTCTTATGCAAGCCAGTGATGAAGCCTTCCACGATTTGGCGGGCTTTAAGCTCGAGAGGAGCAAGTCGATGAAGTAAGTCGGGGGTTAACAGCATGCGTTATCATAAAAAAGTATAGAGTCTGCCGAAACAAACCCTATCCCAAAAAGTACGCAAAATCAACGAATCCTAAGCAGGAGATCTTTGTCCTACGCTCAATCAAATACCCAATAGAATCCGCACTTGGTTCTCTTATGAAACCATACCTGATCTCAAAATCCCCATTTCCAATCCCCGTAATTCGGCCAACCCACGCAAACGGCCGATCGCACTATATCCGGGATTTGTTTTCTTACCTAAATCATCGAGCATCACATGACCATGATCGGGTCTGAAGGGTATGGGATTCGCCCTCTTTCGTTGCTCGCGGAGTAACTCGAGCATCACCGCATACATGTCGGAGTCCCCATCCAGATGATCGGATTCGGTAAATGAGCCATCAGCCTCGCGGACGGTATTTCGGAGATGGACAAACCCAATACGATCGGCAAAGCCTTGCACCATACCAGGAAGATCGTTGTCGGCACGCGCCCCAAAAGAGCCGGTACAAAAACAGAGCATATTCGAAGGACTCGGTACTGCCTCGAGGAGTTTTGAGGCATCACTAGCAGTGCTCATGATACGGGGCAGTCCAAAAATGGAGAAGGGTGGGTCGTCGGGATGGATGGTCAGGGTCACTCCAACCTCTTCAGCGGTCTGCGAAACGGCCCGAACGAACTGAATCAGATTCGAGGCCAGATCATCGGCTTGCATGCCTTCGTACGTTGCAATTCTGGAACGGAACTCATCCAGGGTGTAGCCCTCATCGGTGCCGGGAAGACCCGCGAGCATAGTGCGTGTGAGAGTATCTTTAGCCTGCGTATCGGCAGATTGAAGCCATTGCATTGCTTTCATGATGACGGCGTCCGTGTAATGATCCTCTGCATGTGGGCGTTTCAGGATACCGATATCGAAGGCCACGTACTGGTTCCAATCGAAGCGAAGGGCCGTGGATCCATCGAACCAGGGGTAGGCCAGGTCGGTACGACTCCAGTCGAGGACCGGCATAAAGTTGTAGCATATCGTACGGATATCGGCCTGAGCCAGATTCCGGATTGTTTGCTGATAGTGCTCGATGTGCAGCGCTGCCTTTTTGTTACCGAGTTTGATATCGTTGTGGACCTGCACACTCTCGACAACCGACCACCGCAGGCCGGCTTCCTCGATCTGCTTCTTACGCTTGAGGATCTCATCCATGGGCCAAACCTGTCCATAGGGAATATGGTGCAGGGAGCTCACGATACCCGTAGCCCCGGCCTGGCGGATATGGGAGAGTTGAACGGGATCGGAGGGACCAAACCATCTCCAGGTTTGTTCCATTTCTAAAATTTGTTTCATGGAATATTTTAGAAATTGAGAACTAGATTAGTATTCGAGTAATTTTAAAAATTTATTAATCTAGGTGGGTTAATTTGGACGTTCCCGATATTTTAGAAATTTTCAAATAAGTTCTATATAAAATAATAAAAGCCCCATATGTAAACTAAATGGGGCTTTTATTTCGTGGATGCTGAGGGATTCGAACCCCCGACCCTCTGCTTGTAAGGCAGATGCTCTAAACCAGCTGAGCTAAGCATCCGGGCAAGACTATAAATATACACATCATTTGTATCAAATCGCAAATCCCTGTAGCTTGGAAATCTTTCCTCCCCCAAATGTATCTCCCTATGATGCCCCTTCGCTTCCTTTCCCTTGTCCTTCTCACGATCGTTCTGCATCCTATTCAAAGTGTTGCCCAGGATCTGGATGCAAACCGGTTCCTCAACGATATCCAAGTGCTGGCTGCCGATGAGATGCAAGGACGCCTGGTAGGAACAGCCGGCGGACTAAAAGCACAAGCCTATGTGCTCGAGCGCTACAAAGAGATCGGTCTGCAGCCCTGGCTGGGTGAGTATAGCCACCCCTTCCGCTTTACCCATCGCGATGGACGCCCCATCACCAATGCAGCCAATATCCTCGGCGTGGTTGAAGGCACGCGCAAGGATGGACGCTATATCGTGGTGACCGCCCACTTTGATCATGTGGGCATGAGTGATGGCGAGATCTACAATGGCTCCGATGATAATGCCTCGGGAGTCGCCGGACTCCTGGCGGCTGCCAGCTG
>CAZXGO010000004.1:25082-28678 GCA_964640035.1 uncultured Chitinophagales bacterium | reverse complement strand
TTTCAGGCCAATCCCGCCCCTATTGGTATCATCTTCGCCGCTCTCGATGCCGAGGAAGGCGGACTTAGGGGTGCGCAGGCTTTGGTCTCCAAAATGGATAGCCTCGGCGTCTTAGAATCGGTAGTCCTGAATATCAATATGGATATGATCAGTATCTCTGAAGCCAGAGAGCTCTACGCCGTGGGCACCTATCACTACCCTTTTCTGAAACCGGTAATCGAAACCGTCGCTGCTCAGAGCAATCTCAAGCTCCTGATGGGTCACGACCGACCCGACCTTAAACCGGGCGATGACTGGACCAATGCCAGCGACCATGCTGCTTTTCACCGCAAAGGCATCCCCTTTATCTATTTCGGGGTAGAAGATCATCCCTATTATCATACGCCGCAGGATACCTTCGATAAGATCACCGCCGATTTCGCTGTTGAAGCAGGCAGAACGGTGATCAGAGCCATTGAAGCCTTTGCCCAACAGGATCGTATCGGCGAGAAGTAGATCTACTCTTGAGCCTTGACGACCCTACCCTAACGCCAGGCTCCGTATATTTGATCATTACGCACAACAACCACACATTGACGATTGATGAACCGACTTGAGCAGTTTCGCGCCCAGCGCGCGGCGATGAACGAAAAAATCATGGACCTGGATCACCTGGGAATCAAACGTTTTTTTAACCTCGACACCGCTACCTATCGGGATGGTGCCCTCGATGCCAAGACCAAAGAACTTCTTGGATTGGTGGCCTCCGCCGTGTTGCGCTGTAACGACTGTATCGACTACCACCTGGAACAATGCACCGAAACCGGAAGTACTAAGGAGGAAATCGTCGATGCCCTGAATGTGGCCCTTATAGTTGGTGGATCTATCGTGATTCCCCATTTGCGTCATGCCATCGGCACCCTGGAGCTCCTCGAAGCCGAAAAAAAGAATACTCCATAGACCATGGATCTGCTTGCCTATCTGATCATCTTCCTGATCGCCTCCTGGGGATCATCGTTTATCATGAGAAAACGAGGCTACCCTCGTCCACAGTCGCTGTCTAACAAAGTGGATCGCATCCTGGCCCTGATGCACCTGATCTGGTTTGTGATCATCAGCATGTTACTCTTGTCCATTTGGCTAGTCATCAAGATGCCTTGAGCACCTGTTACACAAATACATCGCATTCATGTGTTTGGGTTTACCCTGAACAACAGGATGTGTATTTTATAGGTAAGTTTAAGAGAGTTTTTTTACAGAGAGATTGCAATAGCTATTCTTAGGTTTAACATCATCACGATATACTTATCACAAAGCAGACACGCATTATGAATATTCATGTACATACCGATAATCACATCGAGGGCAGCGCTGAACTTATCACCCATGTAAAATCCGTCGTTAGCGACACCTTAGATCGTTATGCCGACCGCATCAGCCGTGTGGAAGTGCACTTGAACGATGAAAATGCTCACAAAAATGTGGGGAATGATATTCGTTGTATGATGGAAGCACGTCTGGAGGGATATCCACCGGTAGCGGTTACGGAGCGAGCCAATAACCTTCATCAGGCTATCGACGGAGCAGCTGAAAAGCTTCTTGCCATGCTTGGCAGCGACATCGAACGCCGCCGTAATTACTGATTTCGGTTGGGCAGGAAGGTGATCAGCGCCACTGAGGCGGATCCGATGACCAGGATGATCGCTCTGGCCGTCAGTGAGGAGAAGTAGGGAGATTCTACCGAGAGGAAGACGGCGAGTGCCCCAATGATCATCACGCTCCAGGCTCTCCCCATGCGATAGGGTATGGGCCACTTTTTTTGGCCGACGAGATAGATCATCATGGCCATGCTTCCGTAACTGAGTACTGAGGCCCAGGCTGCTCCTTCCATGCCCAGTAGCGGTATGAGGATGAGATTGGCTGCCGTAGTGATCCCAGCACCGGCAAGGGTGATTTTTGGCAGCATGCGCGTGTTTTCGCTGATGAAAATACCAGCGGTGAAGTTCGTATACCATCCTTGAAACCAGTAGGCCATCAGGAGCATGGGCACTGTACTCAGTCCCAGCCAGTAGCGGGCGTCGATGATCGTGCCCCGGAGTCCAGGTACCGGAATCGCTGCAATCTCATAGACAAAGAGAGCTACCGTCATAAACAGGATAGCCGCGATCCCGTTGAAGTACAAAAATACCTCGGCGAAGGTGGCTGGTGCCGACGCGTCTTTGGCATGTCGCATGAAAAAGGGTTGCCAGGCCATCCGGAACATTTGCGTGAAGAGCATCATGAAGACTGACAGTTTGTAGCAGGCCCCAAAGATTCCGGTGATATCAGCTGCAGTGTATTCGATGCCATACAGACGGCTTATCGTATCGTCGGAGCTCATATTCAGGAAAAAACGGCTGAGTCCTTCGTTGATGATATATCCAATTCCTGCCGGGATATAGGGCATACCAAACAGCATGGCCTGCCGCAGACCCTGTTGATCCCATTCGCCCTGATAAGAACCGCGGGTGAACCAGGCCGTTTGCAGCATCGTGAAGGCTGATGCCACCGCGTTGGCGAGGAAGACAGCGATGATACCGAAGTCGAACTGCAGCACGAGCACCAGATTCAGGGCCACATTCATAGCCACATTCATCAGCTTGGCGGAAGCATAGGCGATGGTTCGCCGGACCAATCGCAGTTCGGCAAAGGGTACGGTGGACAGCGCATCCATCCAGAGGATGAGGAGCATGAGCAGATAGATGGGGTCACCGCCGGTGTTGGGCAAGGCCAGCATCGGTTGCAGTATTGGCGCTGCCAACCAGAGCATCAGAAACAAGGCGGATGCGACGGCGAGGATGGTCCCCTGCAAGGTCTTAAATAGGGAAGCGGCCCGCTCGCGGTCGACCCCATAGCGGAGGTAGGCCGACTCCATCCCAAAACTGAACAGCACATTAAAGAACCCAATGGCGATGAATACCAGGGTGATGATCCCATAGTCGGCCGGACCAAAGAACTTGGTATAAAAAGGGACGAGAAGGTAGGTGAGCAGTCGCGATACGACGGTGGTGAAACCGTAGATCAGGGTATCGGATACGAGCTCTCGGATACGCGACACCTTAGGTTCGGCTTGCGTTCAAGATCGCCTGAACAGCCAGGACATAGCTGTAGGCACCAAATCCACTGATTTGACCTATACAGGCAGCAGCGGTAAGTGAGCGATGACGGAAATCTTCGCGAGCGTGGATATTGGAGAGATGGACTTCCACTTTTGGGATCTGCACCATCTCGAGGGCGTCACGTAAGGCTACCGAGGTATGGGTGAGTCCGCCAAAATTGCAGATCAGCGCTTCCTGCTCAGGCTGGTGCACAAGCTCATGGAGTTGTTCGATGAGCTCCCCTTCGTGGTTACTCTGGAAAAAGCTGAATACCATAGAAGGATAGGTTTTTTCCAACAGACGATGGATATCCTCCAGGCTAAGCGATCCATAATGCTGAGGATCACGCTTACCCAGCATGTTCAAATTGGGTCCGTTGATAACAAAGATGCGCACGAAGAGGTGTTCATTAAAGAGGAATTAGGGCAATGTAAGGAGATTTTGGGGAAGGCAGCAAGGCAGCAAGGCAGCAAGGCAGCA
>CAZXGO010000004.1:3814-25072 GCA_964640035.1 uncultured Chitinophagales bacterium | reverse complement strand
TTGCCTTGTTGCCTTGAAATAAAAAAGCCTCAACGTTTGTTGAGGCTTTTTTGCCCTTAGGGGGTTTGTGTGAATCGGCTGGGACTCGAACCCAGGACCCACGGCTTAAAAGGCCGATGCTCTACCAACTGAGCTACCGATTCTACCGCAGATTCCAAAATTAAGGATTTTTAACGTTAAGATCAAGTTATTGGGCTTCAATGTATCTGTATCCCCTGTTTTCACTTCGATCGCCGTATCCACCAGATCCAGGTACCTGTCATCGTCATGAACAGCAGGCCTATGGAGAGGATGCTCATCGACAGGTTTTTGAACCAGTCGGCGACGATACTTCCATCGTGAAGGCGTTCGATCCAGTCGGTGTTACGTTTAGCCACGGAGTACACAAGGGCGGTGGTGGCATCTACCTGTACTTCCCAATCCCCTTTGTAGATAACCTTCACGATACCCCGTTTGGGTCGAAAATCGAGTCGGTCGATCAGGGGTAGCTCTGTAGTCTGGAGCTTGAGGCTATCAACGAGCGCTTTGTTAGCCGCCGACGCAATCAGACCAGGATTGGCCCAGGCTTCAAGATTGGTCGATACCCCTGTATGTTCTTTGGGCTGTAACCAGGTCGACTGTTTTTTCCAGGCGAGAAGCAATCCCGTGATACTACTGAGTACGATGAGGACTGCAAGACTGAGTCCAACCCAACGATGCCAACGTCTGGGTCGCTTTAGACTTCGTTTTACGCTTATCCCCCTACCTTCCTGCGTTTTAATCATAGATAGGAGCGTATCTGAGCGGCCATCGCTGACATTTGTTCCGCGCTTTGTTCAACATGGGTGCCAAGAGCCGCATGCTGACCCGGTGCATGAATGGGTATCAAGTGAAGATGGGCGTGTGGCACTTCGAGTCCTTCGACAACCAAGCCGGTACGCATGCATCCAGTGGCTTTGTCGATCGCTTTGGCGATAGGCTGAGCAAATTCCAGGAGTCCCGACAAGGTGGATGCTTCCAAATCGAAGAGGTAATCGACCTCGACCTTGGGGATCACAAGCGTATGACCAGGTCGTACGGGACGAATGTCTAAAAAGGCGAAATAACGATCGTTCTCAGCAATCTTGTAACAGGGGATTTCGCCTTTGATGATGCGACTGAAGATGGTCATGAAACCACGATTAGGAATTCCATTGACGTTGCTTCCAACGCTCGAGGGCTTCAGCTTGAGCAGGCGTAAGGATCGCAGTGAAGGATCGCATGAAGGTTTGCCGGGCCTGGCGTATCTGTTCGACAGCTTGTTCGCGCGTGATCTCCTGAGCTCTAAAAGCAACTCTGATCTCCATCAAGCGACTCACCATGGTGAGTGTAAGGGTGCGAGTCGTTGTTTTTTGCTCATCGGTCAAATTGAGTGCGGCGACCAGCTCACGAATCATACGAAGTTGCTGATCTGGACCAAACATGCCGTTATGGGTACTTCCCATAAATGGATTTCCTGTCGAAAAGACGGTGTTCTCCATCATTGCCTGACTGAAGACAATGGTTTCTTCCTGCTCTTCCTGGAATGATTCTTTGCAGGCGGTTATACTTAGCATACTAAGTACAAAGAGTAGCACAAAACGAAAATGGGGGGAGTTGAAGTTGCTCATCAGGATCACCATGTGAATCTTCGATCGGTAGTGAAAGGAATTACTTGTTAATGTATGAAAATGCTTCGATAAATAAAGTAGGGTTTAAGCAGTCCATTTCAGTCTCAAGCTGTTTAAAACGCCACTTATCGAGCTGAGGGCCATGGCTGCACCGGCAATCATAGGATTTAGGAAAAAGCCAAAGAAGGGATAGAGGAGTCCGGCAGCGATTGGAATCCCGATAAGATTATAGATAAATGCCCAGAACAGATTTTGCCGGATGGTACGGACGGTACGGTCAGATAGCTGGATAGCTTTGGGGATGGCCATCAGATCGGAGCGGAGGAGGGTCATCATTGCCACATCCATGGCCACATCGGTTCCTTTGCCCATGGCGATACTCAGATCGGCCTGCGCCAGGGCTTGCGAGTCGTTGATGCCATCACCGATAACGGCGACCACACGTCCCTCCTGCTGTAAACGCGTCACATAATCATGCTTTTGCTGAGGAGATGCGTCCGAAACGACCTGGTTGATCCCCAGGGAGGTCGCGATATGATGTGCGGTGTGAGCGGTATCGCCCGTAACCAGATGAGGCGTGATCCGCATAGATTTAAGGGCCTCAACGGCCTGTTGAGCGGAAGCGCGTAGCTGATCGGATGCTGCCATCACCCCGACGAGTTCCTTCTCTTTGGCAAGCCAGATGAGGGTACGGGCCTGGCGAGTCCAGTCGTTGGCAATCGTATCAATATCCGTGGGGATGGGGATGGCTTGTTCGCTCATGAGCGCTTTGTTGCCAATCCACCAGGTGGTTCCAGCTGTTTTAGCCAGAACGCCCTTACCGGGTAGGGTGATGAAGGCCTCGACGGGGATCGTTTCCGTGGATTCGGATTCCATGCTTCTGACGACGGCTTCGGCAAGGGGGTGTTCCGATAGTTTTTCAATGGACAGGATCGCGGATCGAAGGTCGGGGCTCAGGTCGGGTCCATCGGCCCAGGCCGTATCGACGACCGAGATGGTTCCCTGCGTGAGGGTACCGGTTTTGTCGAAGAGGATGTCGGTGATCTGATGGGATTTTTCGAGGCTGAGAGCATCTTTGATGAGGATGCCTTGTTCGGCGCCCTTTCCGATCCCGACGATCAATGCGGTGGGGGTAGCCAGGCCTAGTGCACAGGGACAAGCGATGACCAGGACGGTAACCATGGTCAGCATCCCATGGGTAAAGCCGTTTATGTCGCCGAGGAGGGTCCAGAGGGCGAGGGTGATCAGCGATATCAGGATCACAACAGGCACGAAAATACCGGCGACCTTATCCACCATCTGTTGCACTGGAGCTTTGCTCCCTTGGGCCTGTTGAACCATAGCGATGATCTGAGCGAGCACGGTCTCAGAGCCAACCTTGACGGCCGAGATACGCAAGGCCCCCTGCTGATTGATCGTGCCGGCAAAGACAGCGGCATCCTTGGTTTTTCTTACCGGCATGGGCTCTCCCGAAAGCATGCTTTCATCGACATAACTTTGGCCTTGGGTCACCAGGCCATCCACCGGTATGCTATCGCCGGGTTTTACGACAAGGAGATCGCTGATCTGCACCTGAGCTATGGCGATGCGCTCTTCGCTGCCATCCGGGTTTAAACGGATTACGGTCTTCGGCTGTAAACCCATCAATTTTTTGATGGCTGAACTGGTACTTGATTTGGCGCGATCTTCAAGGAATCGTCCCAAAAGGATGAAGGTGATCACCACCGCAGCGGCCTCAAAATAGACGTGAGCCTCCAGGCCTCGTTGTTGCCAGAACTCAGGGTTCAGGATGTTGAAAACGCTAAAGAAGTAGGCAATACCAGTGCTTAAGGCTACCAGTGTGTCCATCGTTGCTCTACGATGACGCACCTGTTTCCATGCGTTCACAAAAAACTGTTGGCCAAACACAAAAACCACCGGTGTCGATAAGATCCACATGATTTCGTTGGCATAGGGCATGTTCATGAAGAACATACCAATGATCATTGTTGGGATGCTGAGCAGCATCGCCCACAGGGTGTTGCGTTCATGAGCAGAAAGAGGCTTTCTCTTGCCCATAGAAGCAGATGCATCCTCCGAGTAATCAAGATTAGGCTCTTCAATAAGCAGATCGTAGCCGATCGATTGCACCACTTTTTTGATGTCCTCCGGACTTATACGATCGGGATCAAACTCCACCCATACTGAATGCGTGGCATAGTTAACAGAAGCGGAAATAATACCCTCCTGCGTTTTTACAATACTCTCCACGCTGTTCGCACACGATGCACAGGTCATACCGGTAACGGGAAAGGAGAGGGAACGCATGAAGGAGAAGATTGAAGAGGTGAAGGGTGAAGGGTGAAGAATTGAAGAGTTGAAGATTGAAGAGTGAAGAATGAAGAGGGTTGAAGAAGAGACCTTCAACTCTTCAACTCTTCAACGCTTATTTTTGTAGTTTACAATACACCGGTTTTGCGATGTGGCTGAGGTTTTCCTGTTGTAAGGCCTGATGATGATAGGATTTGATTTCGGATTCGCTCAGGCCAGGGAACCTGGCACGTATTTCAGCGTAGCTGCATCCTTTTTTTAGGTAATCGATGATCTCTTGTATAGGAAAAGGTTGTTCCTGCGCGTTCATGGCTTTTGGCAATGTTGATGCATTTTCTTTGTCTCAATGTAAGAAATTGAACCCATTTTGAGTCGTATATTTCTATATGCAATCTTCATCTTTTCTCAGACCTCTCTTCTGGCTTTTTGCGCTCAGCTTGAGCCTCAGCCATCCACTCTTTGCCCAAAATCACCCTAAACATGAGTTCCGGGGGGTTTGGGTTGCTTCAGTGGTCAATATTGACTGGCCATCCCAAAAAAATCTGAGTGTCGAGCAGCAGAAGGCTGAATTTCGTCGCCTGGCACAATCGCATCGCTCACGTGGACTAAACGCCCTGGTGGTTCAAATTCGTCCAGCAGCTGACGCCTTTTACGCTAGTCCATATGAACCCTGGTCGGAGTGGCTCACCGGAACCCAAGGCAAAGCCCCAAACCCCTACTACGATCCTCTGGAATTTATGATCGCCGAGACGCATGCTCTGGGTATGGAGTTTCATGCCTGGATCAATCCCTATCGTGCTGTTCAGAATACGGGTGTTCAGAAAATAGCTGCATCACATATCAGCGTAAAAAAACCAGATTGGATTGTACCATATGGCATTAAAAAGGTCTTAAATCCTGGGATACCGGAGGTGAGGGCATATATCGTGAAGGTGGTGATGGACATTGTGCGTCGCTATGATGTGGATGGCATCCATTTCGATGATTATTTCTATCCCTATCCTGAGCCAAACCGTCGTTTTAATGATGATGCCGCTTTTAAGAGATATGGTTCGGGCTTTGCCAATCGGGACGAATGGCGAAGAGATAACATCAATCAATTTATAAAGACCTTAAGTGACAGTATTAATGCCACCAAACCCTGGGTTAGTTTTGGCATCAGTCCTTTTGGGGTCTGGCGTAATAAGAGCAAAGACCCTCTGGGATCAGATACTCGAGCATTCATAGGCACCTACGATGATTTATACGCCGATGTTTTGTTGTGGATGAAAGAGGGATGGATCGATTATGTTGCTCCGCAGTTATATTGGGATACAGAGTTTGCGATCGCCTCATATAATACACTGTTACCGTGGTGGGCCCAACATAGTTATGGAAGACATCTTTACATCGGACAAGCAGCCTACAGGGTGGATAGCAATAATGGGGGCTGGAAAAACATGGATCAGCTGTTGATTCAGAAAAAGATGAATCGGGAGATCCCTCAGGTACGTGGAAGTATTTTTTACAGCTCAAAATCGATGATGAGCAATGTAAAAGGTGTTCCTGAGCGTTTGTCGAAAACCTACTACCCAGGAGTAGCACTTGTGCCCCCCTTAACCTGGCGGAAACTGGATGTAAAACCAGTAAACATTCAGAATCTACGATCTACAAGATCACTGAGTAATGTAGTGCTGAGCTGGGAAAAACCCATCCAGAGTGTCAAAAATAGAACCCGTTTCTACGCCATCTATCGGTTTACAGACCGTGACGTGATCACTCATCAAAGCGGGAGGCATCTGATTGCCTTGGTGCCATCGACGGCAACACAATTCACTGACACTATCGTTTTGAAGGAGAATACAAGCTATCTGGTGACCAGTGTAGGTCTTGACCGTCAGGAAAGCGAGGGCGTTTCGATCTTTATAGGGCCTTGATCTGGACGAGGGGTAGATGCTAGCGTCCGAAGTCGTCCTGAACCCTGACGATATCATCCTCATCGGAGGGATTGCTTGGATCGGTGTGCTGCCAGATTTCTGCAACGATACCCCATGAATCGAGTCCAATAAGTCGATGACGTTCACCCTGACGAAGACGAATGAAGGAGCCTAATTCCAGTGTTCGTTGTTCCCGCTGTTGGTCATCGTCGCTGGTGATAACGGCTGTTTCGCCTCCAATAACGATCCATATTTCGGATCTGCGATGGTGGTATTGCCAGGACAAACGGCTATGAGGGGCAACCATCAGAATTTTGGGGCTTAATTTATTGAAGCCTTCAAAATCGTTAGGGTTCAGATGGGGGAAAAACGTTCGTATGAAATGATCCGCCTGCTGTTCGTCGATGTAGTAGAAACCACCCCAGGGACGCGTATCATCAGAATGTGTGATACGGAAGCCTTTTTGATCCAGGAAGTGCCTAACATCCGCAAAGATCGTTTCCTTGGATGCGTTCGGGCTCACATTCATAATCGACGGAACCTAGTTCAGCGCTTTGGTAACGGCTTCGGCAGCTTCTTTAAGCAGAACTGCAGAAATCACATTAAGTCCACTGTTGTCGATAATGACTTTGGCCTCTTCCGCATTGGTTCCTTGGAGGCGAACGATGATGGGCACTTTGGCAACTTTAGCGGCAATTTCGGGATCTTTTACCGCTTCGATCACTCCATTGGCTACACGATCGCAGCGAACGATACCTCCAAAGATATTGATGAGGATCGCTTTTACGTTGGGATCACCGAGGATGATACGGAAGCCATTACGTACCGTTTCTGTATTCGCTCCACCCCCTACATCGAGGAAGTTGGCAGGATCGCCACCGGCAAGCTTGATGATGTCCATCGTTGCCATCGCCAGTCCGGCTCCGTTTACCATGCATCCCACGTTTCCATCGAGTTTGATGTAATTGAGGTTATATTTGGATGCTTCCACCTCAAATGGATTTTCTTCCGCTTCGTCGCGCAATGCAGCGAGTTCAGGATGACGATAGAGGGCGTTTTCATCAAGATTGATCTTGGCATCGAGAGCAACGATATCCCCTGATTTTGTAAGCACCAATGGGTTGATCTCGAAGAGGCTGGCATCGATAGCTTCGTAGGCTTTATACAGAGCGGTGATAAGCGCAACGGTTTTTTTGTGCTGATCTCCGCTCAAGCCGAGTCCAAAGGCCAGGCGACGTGCCTGATTAGCCATAAGAGGCATGCCGGGCTCAACCCACTCTTTGATGATCGCATCAGGATTTTCTTCGGCAACCTTTTCGATTTCGACTCCACCTTCGGTGCTTGCCATGAGCACATTGCGTCCACGAGCGCGATCGAGCGTAATGCCCAGATAGAATTCTTTTTCAATATCCACGCCATCCGTGATGTACAGGCGCTGTACTTTTTGACCAGCCTCACCGGTTTGTATGGTGACAAGCACGTCCCCGAGAAGTGATGCTGCGGCAGCTCTTACTTCGTCGATCGTCCAACAAAGTTGTACCCCTTTGGCATTGCTTTTGATCGTGCGACCTTTGCCACGTCCACCGGCATGAATCTGAGCTTTTACGATATAGAGGGAGGCACCATTCTTTTTGAGCTCTTCGGCTGCAGCAACTGCTTCCTCAACCGAAAAGGCTGGTATACCGTGGGGAACGGCAACACCATACTGTTTTAAAATCTCTTTAGCCTGATACTCATGAATATTCATACGTCACCGGATAACAATCGTGGATATTGGTTTTTTTAAGCCTAGACTAGAAAAATACGAAATTTTCGGCGTCAAGGCCTTACTTGATCTCCATCTTTTCTGCGAAATGTTCACAATAATCGCGCAAATCGCCGGCGATTCGCTCATCCGAAATGGACTTTTCGATGGTATCTGCGAGTGTAAGCAGGGTTCGATGCATGAAAATTTTCATTTCGTCGACGGTCATAGTGCGCGTCCACAGGTCAAGACGAAGCGTATCTTTATTTTTATGATCCCATAAGGCCAGTAGCATCGCGCGACACTCTGCTTTATCGACACCTTGGGCGTCGTCGGCTTCCCAAATAATCTGACTTGGAACGTGGTCGTCGTCGGTTTCTACCGTTACGTGAATTTTTTTGGTATGCATAGGTCAGGGTTTACAAAATTGACGCATTTTTGTGAGTACGGATTTAAAATCACCAGGAAGTTCACTTTCGAACCGAACCCATTCTGAAGATGCTGGATGGATAAAACCAAGGGTCTTAGCGTGCAGACACTGTCTGTTGAGTTGCTTGAAAATACCTTCAAAAAAGCTTTTTCGACTGCCTGCGGGTGACCCATATCGGATATGATTCCCGCCATAGACGGGATCGCCCAAAACGGGGTGTCCAATATGGGACATATGCACCCGAATCTGGTGCGTACGTCCTGTTTCGAGTCGAATTTCGCATAGGGCAAGGTGATCAAAATACTCGATCACCTTGTAATGCGTCACGGCCCGTTTGCCATCATCGGGTCCGACAACAGCCATCACTTTTCGATCTTTTTTTGACCTGCCGATGGGTGCATCGATGGTACCCTCAGCCGGTGGCTGACCCCATACGATACACCAATAGCTACGTTCAATGCTGTGATCGGCGAATTGATTCGACAAAGCGGTATGCGATTCCGGCGTCTTCGCAACGACAAGGATGCCACTGGTGTCTTTATCCAGACGATGCACGATCCCAGGACGCAGGGTTTCCTCTTCGAACTGCTCCATGTCGTCGAGATGGTACATGAGTCCGTTGACCAGGGTACCCGTCCAATTCCCAAAAGCTGGGTGAACGACCATGCCGGCCGGCTTATTAATGACGATGAGCTGATCATCTTCATGGATGATGTCCAGGTCAATTTTTTCGGCACTTGCCTCAGGAGGGGGAGGTTTGGGCAGGATGATATCAATACGATCGCCTGCTTTTACCTTATAGGAAGCTTTTTCCAGCTTCTGATTCACCTTCACATAGCCATCCTTAATGGCATCCTGCACTTTGTTACGGGTAGCATTTTGCACAAACTGGGTGATGTACGCATCCAGACGGGTACCGTCGCGGTGTCCAGGAGGCACTTCAAGAAGTATTTCGGTCTGAACGGGTGTATCAGGAGCGGAAGACATAGGGTAGAGCCTCATCCAAAGTTTTAACACCAACAATTGAGAGCCCGGCTTTCACTTTTTCAGGTATTTCAGCCAGATCTTTGATGTTTTCGTGGGGAATGAGCACGGTTTGGATCTTATTACGTTGGGCGGCGAGCAGTTTTTCATTGAGACCACCGATAGCATAGACCTCTCCACGAAGGGTAATTTCACCCGTCATGGCAACATCATGACGAACTTTCCGATTCGTGAGAAGCGAAATCATTGCAAGGGCCATCGCGAGTCCAGCACTAGGACCATCTTTAGGTATGGCACCTTCTGGAATATGAATGTGGAGCTCATTTTTTTCGAAGAACTCTTCATCTAAACCAAAGTGATCGCTATGGGCACGAACATAGGTTAGGGCGGCTTGTGCGGATTCCTTCATCACGTCACCGAGCTGACCAGTAAGCGTGAATTTATTTTTGCCACGCATTTTAGCGACATCGATTTCCAGAACGGTTCCGCCGGTGCTGGTCCATGCCAGGCCGTTCACACTTCCGATTTTGTCGTGACGGTCAACGGTACGGTCACGGAATTTTTCAACACCGAGAAGTTCGACGACTTTCTCTTTGGTGATGGTGACGGGACTCGTTTTTTTATCCAGTTGACGATCCAGAACAATTCGCTTGGCTACTTTTCGGCAGCAGGCAGCGATTTGTTGCTCCAGAGCACGTACTCCAGCTTCTGATGTGTATTCACGAATAATTTTGAGGATGGCATCATCCTTGAATTTTGCCTGTGTCGTTTTTAGCCCATGAGCCAGCAGGAGCTTGGGTATAAGATGGTTTTTCGCGATTTCGAGCTTGTCGTATTCGAGGTAGCCAGGGAGGTTGATGATTTCCATCCGGTCGAGCAGGGCGGGTTGAATGTCGCTGGCAACATTGGCCGTGGTAATGAACATCACCTGTGAAAGATCGAATTCGATATCGAGGTAATGATCGGTAAAGCTGTTGTTTTGCTCCGGATCCAGGACCTCCAAAACCGCCGATGAAGGGTCGCCGTGATAGTTATTACTCAGTTTATCAATTTCATCGAGGATGATGACCGGGTTCATCGTGCCGGCGCGCTTCATCGCCTGGATAATGCGTCCGGGCATGGCGCCAATGTAGGTTTTACGGTGACCACGGATTTCAGCTTCATCGTGAACACCCCCTAGAGCGATCCGAACCATCTTACGACCAATGGCATTGGCGATCGATTTCGCAAGAGACGTTTTCCCGGTGCCTGGTGGACCAACGAAACATAGAATTTGCCCTTTCATGGACTGCACCAGGTTTAGAACTGCGATGTGCTCCAGGATGCGTTCTTTGGGCTTTTCGATACCATAATGTTCGGCATTTAGGGCATCTTCTACGGCTTTGATATCGAGACGATCATCGGAATAAGTTCCCCAGGGCAAACTGATGAGCCAATCGAGCCAGTTGCGCGATACGCTGTATTCGGGCGACATCGATGGGGTCTTTTTAAGACGCGTGAGCTCTTCGATAGCTTTAGCAAGCACAGGCTCGGGGAGCTTCATCCGATCGAGCGCTTCTTTGATCTTAACTTGCTCTGGATCACCAAATTCATCCTCGTCAAGCTCATCCTGAAGCATCTTAATTTGCTCCTGGATGTAGAATTTGCGCTGATTCTCCTGCATTTCATCCTGAACACGCTCATTAATCTCCTGAGTCATGCTAAGCATCTCAAGCTCGTGATTAATATGAGTGAGAATGAGACCGAACTGGTCGAAGATCGATTCCGTTTCCAGAAGCTTCTGACGCTGTCTCATATCAAGCTCAAGATGAGAGGCTATGAAGTACAACAGCTCGTGGGGTTCAGATACCTGATCGTATCCCAAAAGGATTTCTTCAGGCAGGGATGGATTGATGAGGATGTACCCACTGAAGCGATCTTTGACCTTGGCCACCAAATTGGTCAATTTGGTGGATGGCTTCACCTCGTCGTAGCGAATATGATAGCTTACACGACTAAAGGAATCGTCCTGAATTACCTTGTCGATAATCCCAACATGAAGGCCTCTAACCAGAACCTTCATGAGCTTATTGGGTAGTTTCAGGACCTGAACGATCTGACCTAATGTCCCGATATGTTGAACGCCACTGATGCTAGGCTCCTCATCATTGGGTTCATTTTGAGCATTGAGCATCACTAGTCGCTCATGTTCCATGGCGTATTCGATCGCCTTAACACTCAGCTCTCTTCCAACGAGAATGGGATAGAGGGTATGGGGAAAGATAACCGTGTCCCTGAGGGGTAGAAGAGCTACTGTTTTGGGGAGTTGATCCGGATTCATATCCTGCTCGGTCATTTCGGGGGACAGCTTTGTATCAAAGAATTCCATGGAATAGTCAGCTTCGCAGCGTGCAAATAAACTTATAAAATACGGATAATTACTGAGGATTCAGATTTTCTGATAGCCTGTGTTTGCGTACTTTAGGATGTTGCCCACCTACCTATCTATTAACAAGCAACACGCGACAACGGTGATACGACATATTTTCATCCAGGATTTCGCACTTATTGACCAACTCGAGGTTCGTTTCGAGCCCGGTTTGTCTGTGCTAACGGGTCAAACAGGGGCTGGTAAATCCATTATTGTAGGTGCTTTGAATGTCGTTCTTGGCGAGCGTGCCGAACATGAACTCATTCGAACGGGTGCCCAAAAAGCCATCGTCGAAGCCGTCTTTGGCCTTGGCAAAAACAAAGCTATTCTCGATGTGCTCAAAGAACATAGCGTGGATCATGACGAAGAAACACTAATTCTTCGACGTGAAATTAGAGATTATGGTAGCAGAGCTTATATCAATGATCAACCGGTAACGGTAAATGTATTGCGTCAAGTCGGAGACCAACTTGTAGATCTTCATGGCCAGCATGAGCATCAACTTCTTCTCAGGGAGGAGCATCATAGGGACTTTTTGGATCGATTTGCTCAGCATACATCTTTATTGACGGCATATCGACAGGCACGGTCACAAGCCCTAGCTGATCGCAAGGCCTTAAAAGACCTTCAAGAACGAGAGCGGGATTTACGTGAACGGCTGGACCTGAATCGATTTAAGCTTAAAGAACTGGATGAGGCACAGCTCAAAGAGGGTGAAGACGAGGAGCTGAGATCGCAACTGCATCGACTTGAACATGCTGAAGATCTGGCGGCTCACGCTTCCGCTATTGTCAACCTGGGAGCGGAGTCGGAGCATAACCTCGCCGATCTGTTGAAGATGCTGATTCGTGAAATGGATGCGATCTCGGAAATTGAGCCTGAATTTGCCAGCTACCGACCCGAAGTTGAAGCAGCCCGTGTGAGTGTGCAGGAGGTCGTTCGATTCGCAGCCCAGTACAGCGAGCGCATTGATTATAATCCCGGCCTCCTCGAGACCCTGCGCCGGCGGCAGTCTGAGATCAACAAGTTACAGAAGAAATATCTCACTGATCTTGAAGGCCTTATCCAACTACGCGAGTCCTTGCAAGAGGAGCTGGCACTTACGGAAAGTTTTGATCTTGAGATCAGTAAACTTGAAAAACGATTCGCTGAATCGGTACAAATCCTTCGCAAGACTGCAACCGAATTGACAGCCAGTCGGTCTGAAGCTGCGCAGAGGCTGGGTGATCGACTTATCGCTGAACTGGCCACTCTGGGAATGCCAAACACACAGTTTAAGGTGCAGATCGATGCAGGGAATATCGAATCTGCTGAGCTGTCTAGTTTTGCAGATCATGGTCCTGGAACCGTGCGTTTCATGATCGCGACAAACAAGGGTGAAGATCTTAAATCCTTATCGAAAGTAGCATCAGGCGGTGAAATAAGTCGCGTGATGTTGGGATTGAAAACGGTATTAGCCCTCGATGATGACATGCCCGTGATGATTTTTGATGAGATCGATACTGGTATAAGTGGAAAAGTATCCGAGATGGTTGGTCGGTCGATGAGAAGATTGTCGCATCATTGTCAGATCCTGGCCATCACGCATCAACCTCAAATAGCTGCTCAGGCCGATCATAATTATAGGGTTGAAAAATATGAGAAGGATGATCGGACCATCACCCATATTCGAAAACTGATCGGTGAGGAACGCATACAAGAGATCGCAGAACTCATGAGTGGTAGCACCATCACGGAAGCGGCTTTAACCAGTGCCCGTGAAATGCTGCAAAGCGATCGATAATCGTCATATTTCGGAACCAGGCATCCGTAATTTTTGTTTATTTTAGAATGTATCCGGTGTTTTTGACCCGGCTATGATTCATTTATCCACTTTTAATTGACTACATCGTGTACATAGGATTTCAGCATCTTCACTCAACTTTAGCCTACCTGGCTCTTGCTCTGTTAATTGGTGCCTTCGTGTTTGCTGCTGTTGATCGCATGCAGAAAAAACCCTTTTCAAGCTCTTTGAAAAAGCTATCTCTCTGGGCCTTGATCGGGAGTCACCTTCAACTGGTGATCGGGCTGGTTTTGTACGTCATTTCGCCCCTTGGTTTGAGCAATTTCAGCGGAGAAAACATGTCGGATGCAGTGGCTCGTCTCTATATGCTGGAGCACCCCTTCACGATGATTCTAGCCATTATTGCCATTACCATCGGATACAGTACATCCAAAAAGGATGCGCCTGATGCACGTCGTCAGATGAAAATCATTCTTGGATATGGTATTGGTTTAATCCTGATGTTATCACGTATACCCTGGTTTGCCTGGCCAAGTTTCCTGAACTGATCTATCGGTAAGAAGCACACGATCCGTTTATGAAACTCGGTCTGTATACCTTTGTTGAGAATACACCATTGCATAATGGTGAGCGATTACATCCGGCCAAAAGGCTGAGCAATCTCCTTGAGGAGATCGCGTTGGCTGATCAGGCAGGGCTGGATATTGTAGGTATTGGCGAGCATCACCGGACAGAATATATCGCCTCTGCCCCGCCGGTTATCCTGGCTGCAGCAGCTGCGCGCACCAAAAAGATACGGTTGAGTTCGGCCGTCACCGTTTTAGGTTCAGAAGATCCGGTACGGGTATTTCAACAGTTTGCGACTCTTGATTTGCTATCGCTTGGACGTGCTGAGATTATTGCCGGTCGGGGTTCCTTTATTGAGTCGTTTCCCCTGTTTGGATATGATTTACGCGATTATGACGAAGTTTTTGCCGAGCACTTGGAGCTATTATTAAAGCTACGTGAAAAGGAAATAATCACTTGGAAAGGCAAACACAGACCTGATATTCAGCAGCGTGGGGTGTATCCACGCCCATATCAGGAACAGCTCCCTATCTGGATTGCCGTTGGTGGCACCCCCCAATCGGCCTATCGGGCTGGAGCCCTGAATCTACCTATGGCCCTGGCTATTATCGGTGGATATCCGGCACATTTCACCTCGATGGCCGAGCTGCACCGACAAGGGGCTCGTGATGCCGGTCATCAACGCCCTGCCTTGAGTATCAACTCTCATGGATTGATCGCTGATACCACACAGCAGGCAATGGATGCCGCTTTTCCTGCCTTCAAGTTAACGATGGATGCCATTGGTCGTGAACGCGGCTGGCCTCCAATGTCGCGCGATCAATTTGAGGCTTCCTGTGGATTACACGGTGCGAATGTTGTAGGGAGTCCTCAGCAGATCATTGATAAAATATTGTACCAGTACGAACTCTTTAATCATGATCGCTTCTTATTACAGATGAGCGTGGGAAGCTTACCCCACAAGACCATGATGCGGTCCATCGAGCTTTTTGCTACGGTTGTAGCACCTGCCGTTCGATCAGCTACTGAAAAAAAGGCTTAGATCTGCTTTGGTTTTCGGATAAGTGACGACCGAAAAAGGTCATTTTGATCAATTTCGCAAGAAACGAATACTAATTGTCAATTATAGCAGAGCTCTTGGGTGCTGGGATACCTAGCTTTTGTAAGCTACTTAGAACGAAAACAGAGGTATCCCATGAAATCTTTAAAAAACAAAGTCGCCATTGTTACCGGCGCAGGTTCAGGAATTGGTCGCGAGGTTGCCTACAGCTATGCTCGTGAAGGCGCTAGGGTTGTTGTGTCTGACGTGGATGAAGCAGGTGGCCGGCATACCGTTGATACCATTTTGCACGAAGGGGGCGAAGCCCTATTTGTGCGCGCAGACGTATCGAGTGCTGCCGATAACGAAATGCTGGTCAAAAAAACCATTGATGCCTACGGAGCGTTACATATTGCATGTAACAATGCCGGAATCGGTGGACCCGCAGCTCCAACAGGTGAATATCCACTAGATGGCTGGGACAAGGTACTAGGCATCAACCTCACCGGTGTTTTTTATGGAATGAGGTATCAGATTCCCGAAATGCTGAAAGCAGGTGGAGGCGCCATTGTCAATATCGCTTCTATTTTGGGTCAAGTGGGATTTGCGATGTCATCAGCCTACGTTGCCGCAAAACACGGCGTTGTGGGATTATCTAAAAATGCAGCGATTGAGTATGCCGACAAAGGCATCCGGGTAAATTCCGTAGGACCCGCTTTCATCAAGACCCCACTTCTGGATAAGAATCTAGATCAGGCCACTCTTGACTTTTTAGTCACCAAACACCCGATTGGTCGCCTGGGACGTGCTGAAGAAGTTGCTGAACTGGTCTTATGGCTCAGTTCTGATAAAGCTTCATTTGTAACCGGCAGCTATTATGCCGTTGATGGCGGATATTTGGCCGTATGACAGAAGGCAAGGCAGCAGCTAATCAAGGCAACAATGCAGCAAGGCTTCAAGATGGCTTCCTTGAAGCCTTGTTGCGATGATAATATGTTGCCTTGATGCCTTTCTTCAACTCTTATTTAAGCTCTGCTTCACGTATAATGGCCATGGTAGAGTCTGTTCCCGCCCAGCCGGCTGAGACGGTCAGATTAGCTCCCTTATAGCTGGTAAACCAGGTTTCAAGAATAGTGATAATGGATGGGTACTCATCCTGAACACATTTCCAGGTTGTACAGGGTATTATTCGAAGGTTTTCATCCATAGGGACGAGTACTACCTTGTCGTCGATTTCACCACGATCAACAAGTCGCATCGTTGCAAGAGGAATGGCTTGAACAACGCGTCCTGTTTCCAGTCTTTTTGAGAGCAGTAGGATGTCAATCGGATCCCCATCACCTCCTTCACTTTTATCAGAAAGTGTGGAGGGGATAAAACCGTAATTCGACGGATAGGCGAGATACTGTACATCACGGGGCTTACCGTCGATGATCTCTGCTTCGAATTGTTGTTGTTTTTTATTGTATTCGAACTTTCGGTGATCTCCTGATGAGATTTCAATGACTACCTGAACCACTGATTTCGATGGGTCAACAAAGGTTGGAAGTTCATTTAAATTTGGCGATTCCTGGCAGCCCAGTATCACCATCAAAAGGAGAAGAGAAGTATATTTTTGCATATCGAAAGGTAGTGCTAATCATAAAAAAAGCCACTCTCGATCAAAGAGTGGCTTTCTTGGTTTCCACAAACAACTAGTTTCCGAAAAGATCTACTTTGATACCAAAGTTCATACGAACATTATAAAACTCTTCTTGCATCATACGAGAACTGATGCCCTGATAATAGCGTAGTGGCTGATTTGTCAAGTTATTTACCTCTGCAAAGAAACGCATTTTAGGAGTGATTGTATACGAACCGTTCACATCGATGAAGGTCTGTTTGTCATAGAAACGATCATCAAATGCGCTACCACCGAGTTCATCAACATAATCGCTAGCATAGTTTAACGATGCACGCAGGCTTAGTTTAGAGGATTCGAACGATAGTGAGCCATTGAACATGTTTTTTGCCGTTCCCGGTAGGGCAAGATCGTCGTCGTCTCTTCCTTCAACTCCGCTGGTGTTTGATTCGGTACGGGTGTAATTCAGGTAAATACCTAATCCCTTCCAAATTTGGCGCTGAACGGCAAACTCGAAACCAAAAACATCCGCAGTACCACCATTTTTTGCTGTTGTGAATTCGAGTCCGGAGCCAAATTTGGGATCCGTGTAGTTTCTGATCGTCTGATTGTAGATAAAATTGCTTACATCTTTGTAAAAGACACCAGCTGATATGATCCCTACAGTACTGAAATAGGTCTCTGCCATGAGGTCGAAGTTCATGGAGGTGGTAGCTTTTAGGTCAGGATTTCCACGCTCGAGCGCATCATCTTCAGCAACATAGAGGGCATAAGGCACTAATTGATAGTATCCGGGACGAGCAAGGGTATTGGTCCAGGCTGCACGAAGAATTGAATTTTCGTTAACAGCGTAGCGGATGTGAAGACCCGGCATAACATTTAGGTAGGAGTTACTACCCGAATTTTCGGTTACTTTTTCTTCATCGACATCAAACTCATTTCCTGTGTAGTCGATGGAAGTAGCTTCAAGACGAAGACCTACAACGGCGCTCAATTTGTCATTGAATTGGTGATCGGCCATTAGATAAGCACCTATAACTCGCTCATCGGCATTGTAGTTAAAAGGAATATATGTTTCCAGATCATCTTCAGCTTTGAAAAGACCACTGTTTGTGAGGTTTAAACCTCCGAGAAAATCTGCTGTTACAAATTGACCGGCCAGGTATCGGCCGCCTGGTAGAAAACCGGAATCCGATTCATCCCTGTAAGGGAATGCGCCTAGTGTAGCGCCAAATCCGGCAGCAGCAAGAGGTGAGTAATAGAAGAAGTCATTATCACGCATCTTCTCCTTCGCTTTGAGTCGTGCACCCACTTTTACATAACCCTTATCGTAGGGAATCGTCGCATCTAATTTCGCATTGAGATCCTGGTCGGTGGTCAAACTATATTGCTCTGAAAGCTCCTGATAGGCAATGGTAAGATTTGTAGCTGGATTCGCTAGTCCAGCATAAGGCTTATTTGTATTGCTAAGGTCTAGAATAGAGGGTCTGCTTGCCTGGCGAAAAGCCATGTAGCGTTCGTTAGGGCGTTCTTCACTGGCTTTTGCATAGTTCACTGACCAATTTACTTTCACCTTATCCAGGAGGTGATCCCCACCGAAGGAAATATTTCTGGTACGTTGATCTTCGAGGCGTGCTCCTTTTACTCGATCGTTGTCGATTCCGCCTTTCGTCTGGAATTGTACACGAGCAGGGAGAGTATAGACGTTGTTTCCGGCAGAAACAGCCTGATTACGGTCAAAGGCACGTTGAATCTGGCTCACACGCATTCTGTATCGATTCTCCCAGTCATCTCTCCAATTGTACATTCCATTTACAAAGAGAACATTTCTGTCATTGATGCGATAGTCCAGGGCCAGGGAAGCACTTCGACGATCACGACGTACCACATACTTGCGAATATCAAATTCATCGACAATGGCTCTTCCATCAGCTAGTTCTGTCCAGACTGCTTCAATGTTATCAGATCCAAAATTATGTGAGTTATAGGATCCTGAAAGCATCACACCCAGCTTGTCGTCCATGAAACGATTTCCGACAGCGAAAGAGCCTGTCCAGATAGGTTTGTTACTTAGAAGGTTGAGTCCACTGGCAGCTGTTCCAGAAACACGGAAATCATTGGGTGTTGAGCGAGTGACCAGGTTCACCGAACCGCCAATGGCATCACCATCCATATCTGGTGTTACTGCTTTGTTGACTTCAATACTTTGAATCATATCGGCAGGAATAAGGTCCATTTGAATTTTGCGGTTATCCCCTTCTGCTGATGGCATACGTTCACCATTGAGTGTAACCGAATTCAATTGCGGTGCCATACCACGAATAATAATATCTCTTGCTTCGCCTTGGTCGTTTTGGATGGTGACGCCGCTAATGCGTTTAAGGGCATCACCGATGTTAGCATCGGGAAATCGCCCAACCTGATCGGCCGATACAATATTAGTGATGTTGGAGTTGTTCTTTTGTTGGTTCAACGCACGTGCCTGACCACGCAGGTTATCACCCAATACGATTACTTCTTCCCCAACTTTCGCAGTTTCTAGAAGTTTAAGATCCAGACGAAGTGTTTGACCTGCTTCTACAGTTATTGCTTGAGTGATGGTGGCATATCCAATGTAGGAGACACGTAAGGTGTAGGATCCTGGGCTAAGATTAACGATTGAATAGCGACCATTTGCATCTGATATTGTTCCTTTGGTAGGAGTTTCAACAATCAGAATGCTCGCTCCGGGCATTGAAAATCCGTCTTTGTCTGTGATTCGGCCGCTAAGTGTTCCGGTTTGTGCAAATCCAGCAAGATTAGTTACGGCAACGATACAAAGGGTTGTCAGTAGCTTTAGGGTTTTCATAAAACAGATTGGGGTTTTAGGGATGCCTAAAACTATCTGTTGAACATAAACTCCATATTACCCTTTTGTTACCAAATTGTTACCTACCGAGTTATTTGAGGGGTACCCGTTCCCCACCCAGCCAATTTTCATCTTTGCCGTCGATTTCACTTCTGTAAACGCGGCTTGTTGGATAGGCCCACATGATATCGTCGTGACTTTGGATCATCTCAAGAACCTCTTCGTGAATGCTTTGTTCAGTGGTTCTTCGCTGACGTGGATCGGTGAGATAGCGAATCGTCAAGGCAATACCGTAGTCTTTAATATGTAGGTAAACCGTTGGAGTAAGCACATTGAAGCTCAGATAATAACTTGATGAGGCCTCCATCATTTCTTCCTCGGCCTTTTTTGACATATCCACTGAATGGTGTTGAGCAATTTTTATTAACAGTTCTTTTGCCTTTTTCCAATTACTTTCATAGGTGAGACGCACCGTAACTTCATTCCATATGTACTTAAATCCGCCGGTATAATTGAAGACATTGCCGGAGAAAACCTTATGATTCGAAATATGCACCACTCGACCGGTACTTTGTTCCGCGTCGACCCAATTACCTATTTCCATTAAGGTAAACTTGAAAAGTCCCTGATCAATCACGTCTCCTTTTACGTCGTTGACTTCAATTCGGTCACCCAGTCGAAAGGGACTCCGCCACATGATGAATAAAAATCCGGCGATATCCTGAACTGGTTCCCGCAAAACAATAACTAAACCGGCAGCAACTAAAGCAATGTAGGTTCCTATGGCCCCAACACCCTCAAACCAGATTCTACTGACGAGTAAAATACCAATGATTGTTACGATATAACGGGTTGTTTTGGCCCATTTGTAACGCGCGACCGTTTCTGAAACTCTTCTAAAGATAATTTTTAAAACGGCGAATTGAATAATTCCAAGAACAATTAGCAGTGCTATCGAAAGCAACAACTTAAGGGAAGCATCTTCACTGATACCCAAAAACTCACTGATAATTTTTAGCATTCTATCCATAGATAATCCTGAAATGGCGGACTTTAGATCCTCAAAGGTATCTTATATGCTAGAAAGATAACATTGTTTATCCCGCAATACCTGAAGTAATCTTATACCCATTCATTTCTTCATTTCTTGAAGGCATCCCCTCTTTATCGCTTCATCGCTTATTCTCATCATCTCTTCTTATCTTAGGTGATGATTCTTTACCCCGAAAAACTGCTTCAAAAGTTAGGCTTTGAGGCTATTCGAGAAGCTACACAGATGGGCATTCAAAGTCCGATGGGTGAGGAACATCTGATGTCGCTGGCTCCCAGCAGTGATGTTGTGAAGATTCGAGAGCGACTGTCCAGAACAGATGAGATGATGCAGATCCTCCAGTTGCACGAGGGTTTCCCCTTTGAAGGGTTGTATGATATCAGAGCTGCCCTCAAGCGTTCCAGGATTCAAGGAAGTATCCTGGATAGTATGTCCTTACTTCAGGTAGGATCAATGGCTGCTGCCTCCCGTAAACTGCATCTTTTTTTTAGCCAGCGCAAAGAAAAACGGCCTTATTTGGCTGCTATAGGGATGCGTATAAGCTCGTGTAAAGAACTTGAAGATCAGGTTCAACAGGTTCTCAACGACTCTGGAGAGGTGAAGGATTCTGCCAGCAATGCCCTTCGAACCATACGCAGATCTCTCAATACAAGAAAAGCTGAGCTTAGAAGCACATTGGATCGTCTTTTGCGAGAAGCAGCCAAAAACGAATACATTGGTGAAGAGGGGATGACGATACGTAATGGTCGTATGGTGATTCCAATTCGGGCTGAATTCAAACGAAAAATTCAGGGTTTTATTCATGATGTATCGTCTACCGGACAAACCGTATATCTTGAGCCTGTCGAAGCGCTTCATTTGAACAATGAGATTCCTGGTCTCTGCCGA
This sequence comes from uncultured Chitinophagales bacterium, assembly GCA_964640035.1. Taxonomy (GTDB): domain Bacteria; phylum Bacteroidota; class Rhodothermia; order Balneolales; family CAYWCV01; genus CAYWCV01. The sequence continues at coordinate 3,853 of CAZXGO010000004.1, read as the reverse complement.
TCAGGTTCAGATCAAGATGGCCCAAGGCGCCAAGCCCGG
>CAZXGO010000004.1:0-3795 GCA_964640035.1 uncultured Chitinophagales bacterium | reverse complement strand
CAACTTGAGATTCAGGAACAACAGGAAATTGAGCGACTCCTTCGAGAATTGACGGATACCGTCCGAAAATATGCAGATCCTCTCGGCTTGAATACTGAACTTATTGGTGAATTAGATCTTATTCATGCTGTAGCCCGGTTGAGCAATCGAATGTCAGGGAGAATCCCCGAGTGGGGTTCCGCTTCGTTGGAGCTTATTCAAGCCAAAAACCCTCATTTATTGCTTAAAAATTTACGAGACGCGCAGCGCGTGGTGGAAGTGGTGCCTTTAAATTTGAGCCTTGAAGCCGAGGAGCGCTGCTTATTGATTACTGGACCTAATGCAGGAGGTAAATCTGTCGCTTTAAAAACACTGGGCTTATGTGTGATCATGCTACAAAGTGGCTATGCTATTCCGGTATCTGATGGCACTCAAATCCCTGTTTTTGATCGTTTGTATGTTGATTTAGGGGATGATCAATCGGTGGAACAAGACCTTTCGACATTTTCATCTCGCCTTACCTGGATGCGAGATACCCTTAAAGAAGCGAAAGCGGGAAGTCTGGTATTGATCGATGAAGCGGGAACAGGTACTGACCCTGAAGAAGGTGCTGCGTTGTATCAGGCTTTTATGGAGGAGATGATCCAGCGAGGGGTATTGGTGCTTGCTACTACGCACCATGGGCATCTGAAAATCTTTGCCCATGACCATCCCAATGCCGTGAATGCATCCATGGAGTTTGATCCTCAAAGTCTGGCACCGACCTATATTTTTCGCAAGGGCGTTCCCGGAAGTAGCTATGCCTTTGAGATTGCAGCACGAATTGGGGTTAATCGACAGTTTCTGGACGCTGCCCGGTCAAAAATAGGTCGATCCAAGAGTCGTGTTGAATCTCTCATCCTCGAGTTGCAAACGAAAACAAGAGAAGCTGATTTGATGGCTTTTCAATCAGGTATCATTCTAAAGGAGACTGAAAGAAAGAAAGCAGAGCTTGAAACAAAACAGAAGGCTATTCTGAATGAGCAGACTAAACTAAGACAAAAGGCGCTTCAGGAGGCTAAAAACATCGTCCTAGGAGCTCAAAAACAGGTGGATGAAGCCATCAAACAAGCAAAAAAAAGTGGTGGCGATAAAGAGCAGGTAAAAAATGTCAGAAAAAAACTCAAAGAGACCGTTACTCATGTCGAAACGGAACTCCAGGAAATAGAAGAAAAACGCATTTTGGAGGTCTCCGGCGAACCTCCCATTCCGGGCGATATGATTCGGTTTTTAGATGGAAAGAGTACCGGTGAATTACTGGAACTCAAGGGTAAGGAGGCGATCGTTTTTGTGAATGGAATGCGAATGAAAACCAGAGTCGATAAGCTGGTAAAAGTAACGGAAAAAACTCAAAAATCGGTGCAGCCAAAAGTGAGGGTATTATCTTCAGCTTCGATGCCCATTCCTGTATCAGTACCACCAACTCTTGACATCCGGGGCCTACGGCTTGATGAAGCAGAAAAAAAAGTGACCCGATATATAGATGATGTTATTCAAACAGGACTGCATCAGGTCGAAATCATTCATGGGAAAGGGGATGGTGTCCTCAGAAAGGTCGTTCAAGACCATCTATCGAGTAGAGGTACGGGTATTAAGAAATTCTATACCCCTCGATGGGATTTAGGTGGACCGGGTGTAACTGTGATAGAATTGTAGAAGTGATCAGATCGAACTATTTGGCCTATTTGTCGCCCGTTAATTGCCCTAAATACTTATTCATAAATTGAACATGTAATTTGAGATAGTCTCTCAAAAAATACATCTCCTGAGGCTTAAATCGTACCATGTGAGGCTCAAAATAGGACTGAACCTCTTCCTGTACATGTTCTAAAAAATTCGGCTGAATCATGCTATTCCCCATCAAGATGGAGGTACTAACTCCAAGAACCTGAGCTAATTTAACTAAGTTATCAGCACCTGGATTAATACTGCCCGTTTCCCACTTACTGATGTGTGAGTGATCAACACCAATAAGTTTTCCTAATGCTCTTTGAGACAGGCCTTTTTGCTTCCGATAAATTCTGATGTTTATAGCTAGTGTATTCAAGGTCTTTTTATTTGAAAAGGTTGCAAAACATTTGAAGATTTATGCTATTTTAATGCGAATATTGTCACAAAAATTGAATTCAATAAAATTGAATCTACACTAAAATTTGAGGTAACGCAATGTATATAGCCTTAGATAAACTACGTATTGCTTATGAGATGGCTAAAGTTCGAAAGCGGGGAGCGAATGGCAAAGCATATACAGATCGCGATGTTGCCAATGAGTTTCTCACTCAAGACAGCAGCATGATAAGTAAAGTATTAAGTGGTTCTGCAAAGTCGAAAGTTGTGGTTGATTCTGTAATCCAATTTATCCAAAGTGTTGATCCGAAATTATTAAAGTAGTTTACCTTTGTGTCTTCGTTGTTTCTTTAGCATAACTTGAATTAGCAATCCCCTTTCTGTATCTTGTTGTAATACGACAAAGATCGCTAATGAGTAAAGTTCACATTCTGATTGAATTCTGGGAGTTTATCAAAGTCAGAAAGAAATTTTGGCTGCTTCCCATCGTTTTTATCTTAATCAGCTTAGGTCTTCTCATCGTAGTAACTGGAAACACGGCCCTGGCGCCTTTCATTTATGCCTTGTTCTAGCATGATCCAGTTCAGATCCACGTCAAAAAAGAAATCTTGTATCGAACATTTTAAATCCGGCAATTTCATTGAATTGTCGGATTTTTTTTTGCCCAAACGCTATCACACTCATAGATCATGTCCCTAAAACCACGCATACCTGCACTCTTGGCACTCGCTGATGGAACTATTGCACAGGGCTTTTCTGTCGGCGCTTCTGGTACAACCGGTGGCGAGCTGTGTTTCAACACCAGCATGACCGGATACCAGGAAATATTCACGGACCCCAGTTACTACGGTCAACTGATGATGATGACGTATCCCCATATTGGTAATTATGGTACATCAAGCCGTGACGATGAAGCAGCCAAAGTAATGGTTGCCGGAATTATTGTGCGAGATTTTTCACATGATTACAGTAATCCAATGGCGGATTCAGGTCTCGATGAGTATCTGAAGCGCAATGGCATTGTGGGAATCACAGGGCTAGACACTCGTAAACTTGTTCGGCATATCCGCAGTTCGGGGGTGATGAATGCGGTTATCTCCACTGAGATTCTCGACCACACCAAACTCATTCAAAAAGCACGTGAGTGGGTAAGCATGGATGGGCTTGAGCTTGCCACAAAAGTGACTCGATCCGAAGCTCAGACACTATCCAATGGAGATGGCTTCCGCGTAGCTGTGCTCGATTATGGCGTAAAACAGAACATTCTGAATAATTTCACTCAACGAGGGTGCTCTATTCGAGTGTTCCCGGCCAAAACGGCATTTTCGGAGATCAACGCGTGGAACCCAGATGGTTATTTTTTCTCTAACGGCCCTGGAGATCCAAATCCCATGGATTATGCCATAGAAACTGTTCAAGAGGCAAAAGCGAGTGGGAAACCACTCTTTGGAATATGCCTGGGGCATCAGATTATGGCACTATCTGAAGGGATTGAAGTCGGAAAAATGTTTGTGGGTCATCGAGGCGCTAATCACCCCGTAAAAAACGTAACGACCGGTCTGGTTGAGATTACGACGCAAAACCATGGGTTCTCTGTTAAACCGGAGTCCGTTGATCCAGCCGTTGCACAGATCAGCCACATCAATCTGAACGATGACACCGTAGAGGGTCTACAGTTCAAGCGATTTAATGGCTTTTCTGTTCAATATC
>CAZXGO010000003.1:48953-65912 GCA_964640035.1 uncultured Chitinophagales bacterium | reverse complement strand
TCTCCACGACTTTCAGCAAACTTGCGCAACAATTCGCGTTCTGCATCACTGAGTCTTTTGAGGATAAGACTTCCTACCCCTTCTCCGCGGGCATATCCATCTGCATCATCACTGAAGGTTTTACAATGACCATCAGGCGCCAACATATGTGCCTGACAAAAATTAATGTGCGTCTCTGGTCCAAAAATGAGGTTCACCCCTGAGCTTACTGCCATATCGCATTCACCCAAGCGAAGCGCTTGAATAGCCAAGTGGGTAGTAACCAGCGAAGAAGAGCATGCCGTATCTATGATCATACTTGGACCCGTAAATCCAAACGAATACGAGATGCGACCGGCAGCTACTCCCAGAGAGCCTCCCGTTCCGGAATACGCCGTAATCTTGCGTTGATCCTCAGGCCAGATGAGTTTTGCACCATACTCAAAGTTGCTGATTCCAACATAGACTCCAACCTTTTTCCCATAAAGTTGATTCAAATCAAAGCCCCCGGAATCAAAAGCCTCCCAAACGGTATGAAGCAACAGGCGTTGATGGGGATCCATCGAATGCGCTTCCCTGGGTGAAATCCCGAAAAATGTGGCATCAAATTGGTCACATTGTTTAAGGAAAGCACCAAACTTGGTGTACATTTTGCCTGGTTGATCAAAAGATGGATCATAGAATTCATCTGCGTTCCATCGATCCTCAGGAATCTGAGTAATCAGGTCCTTTCCTTCAATGAGGGCATTCCAAAATTGTTCTGGACTATCTAAATCACCCGGTAGATGACAGGCCAAGCCAACCACTGCAATAGGTTCGTGAGCAGAATGTTCTAATTCATTTATTCTCTTCTGCAAATTTTGTATTGCTTGAAGAGCCTGCTTCGTTGCCGATAGTTGTGAGGCCGATTCTGTCATGATTCCTTGAGTCCCTGAATCTGATGTAAGGCTTTAAGAAGTTCCTCTTCCGCGGCTTCTTCACTGAGTGCATCGATGTCCGTTGATGTGATTTGTGTAGAAGAAGTGTCATTCACTGAATGTGAAACGGAACTCGTAGACTGGTTCAAATGACCTAGAAGATCTTCTAGAATATGTTTGGTTAGCGTTTCTAAATTGGGATAATCAAATAATAAGGTGGAACTCACGGGTCGCTGGAGAACGGATTGGAGCTTATTCTTTAATTCAATGGCGATCAAAGAATCAACACCAAGATCAAATAAGCGCTCAAATCGATCGATCTGGTATTCGGGCGACATTCGTAGGGCCTTGGTAAGCATTCCATGAAGCAAGTCCATAACGAGACGATTTCGTTGACGCTCAGGTGTATGGGTTAGTGTTTCCAGGAATGTCGTCGAGGGATGGCTTGGATCACTTGCTCTACGTACGTTGCTGGATAATCCTGTTTGATGATAGCCTGTATTCCAATCTACATCAGCTACCATAATAGTACCCCCAGTTTTCGAGCTGAGCGCTGCACTCAACACCTTAGATGCTTGCTCAGCACGTATGGATCCAATCCCTTGAGATTCAAGGTATCGATGAGCGGCATCATTCAATCGTAACATCATACCTAAGTTATTCCATGGTCCCCATTGGATGTTCACGATCGGTATCCCCATATTGTGGAGTTCATCAGCCAATGCATCCATGGCAGCATTAGCTGATGAGTAGGCCGCCTGACCTGCATTACCCAGAACTGAAGCTAATGATGAATACATCACAATTTGATCAATACTGTTGGTATCAAGAATCTCGAGGAGATGAACCAAACCCTGATATTTGGGTTCAAATGCATTTCGGAGTACTTGCTTAGAAAGATCATCGATATTTCGATCTTCTGACACACCCGCCAGGTGAAACACCCCTTTTAATCTGGTGAGCGGTTCCTCTACGTGATTGAGCGAGGTCTTAAGTAGTTCGCGATCTGAGATATCGGCCTGGACACCATGAAGGCGTATCTCTGTACCTACAGAGGTTCTAATCCTTTCTTCCAGCTCAACATTTGCTGATCGGGAGAGGATAATAAATTCCCTAGCTCCATGATCAGTTAAAAAGCCCACCAGGTGTTGTGCCAGTGAACCCGCTCCACCCGTTATGAGATAAACCCCATCAGCCGAAAAGGATGGTTTTATATCATGATCTAAATGCTTTGACGATAAGCGAGCATATCTGACTCCATCTGTTCTAATCCATGCGGATTCCATATCCGAATTCCACAGCTGAAGGGCATTCAACCATGTTACATCTTTTACATCATCGTTAAGATAAATTTCAGCCCCAGATAGAGCATGCATCTCTTTTCGGATACTTCTGACAAAAGCATGTACCGCAGATGCAGTGGCAGAAACATGTGGACGCTCAGATTGTAATGGGGTTACAATACTAACTGGCACTATCGGAATTTCTAAACCTCTTGCCTTCATACTTTGCACCAGGAGTGTTAATGAAGACAGGGTAGAAGTAATGAAATTTGTTTGATCAGCAACGTTTTGACCCTCAGAACGGACAGGTTCCGAGGACGTTAGGTCAACCGGAATAAGAATGAGATCTGGATTTATACTGCGTGTTGCCCAATATCTTTCAAGGTGTTGCCGATCTGCAGGATCAAGTATGGTTGAAAAAGCAGCATTTGATGTAAAATCGTTACCCTGTTTGAAATAGACCACTTCGTGCCCAGAATGTGTTTCTAGCTCGGGTCTGGTGCCGCAACCTTCCGGTACAATAACCAATACATGCTGATAAGATGAACCTGTTGGTAATGAGGAGGGATCCGTCCAAATGGTTTCATAGATCAAATGGTTGAAATCTGAACTAGCCTCTGGTATAAGGGCTGCTGCTGAGGCTTTGCGACCTTCCATCCCTTCAAAAATGATCAATACCTCACCATCTTCTGATTCAATTCGAATATCACCGGTCATTTTACCAGCGCTCGCATCAACTCGTTTTCTTTGCGCAATGGCTCGTAAAACACCACCCTTTGGCATGCTAAAGACTTTCATCGATGCTACTCCAAAGGGTATGAAGGTTTCGTCGATGTCTAATTCAGCGGTAAGAGCGAGCAAGCCAAAGCAAGAGTCTATCAACCCTGGATGTAAACCATAACCCGACGTATAAACGTCTGTAGGAGCAACTAAGCTAGCAATGGCAAGTCCATCACCTACATTCAAGGTTTGAAGCCATCGATAACTATCGCCAATCTCAATAGATCGTTTCTTTTGGGTCTCATACACAACCGCACACTCTAACGTCGTAGGACATTGACGTAGATAATCGTCCCAGCTTGATTTTGGCTGTTCTGTAGGTAAAGCACTAAGCTTACCGATGGCATGAGTCATGGTCGATGCTGAGGTTTCATCACCGCTGATCAACCTAAATGCATTTGGCCCCTCCGTATCTTTTTGGATGCTGAGATGTATCCATCGTGATGCTTCCTCCGGGAGTACTAGGGCCTGAGGGAAAACAACCTCTTGAAGTTCGACTGCTTCCTGATCAACAAATTTTTGAGCAGCAGCAATGGTAAGAGAAAGATGCGCAGCGCCTGCAACGACGTATCTGCCAAATACCTTATGATCCATGAATATGGAATGATCCTTCGCCCTGTACTCTGAGGTAAATAAGGTAGCAGGTAGTAATGGGGAATCCGTAATTCGGTGCATAAGTCGATGCGGCATCGATTCAGCCGATGGTTGCGCATATGCATCATTACCCACACCGGCGTCAATTCGTACGTTTTTTCGAAACACCGATCGATCAAATTCGTATAACGGGAGATCGACTGTCCCCTTGGTCATGAAAGAGCTCCAGTAAAGCTCCCCACCCTGAGACCAAAATGATCCTAAAGCATGTAAGAATTGATCCTTATCATGTTGATTTGGACTAAGCATAGGAGCCCATGCCCATTGCTGTACGTTCAGTACATCCTCAGGAGAATGGGTAACAATAGAACGAGCGAGTTGAATGAGAGTACTTTTGGGTCCAGCTTCAACAAAACATGTATATCCATCCCTCAGGGCATTGATGAGGGCTTCTTTGAACAGTACCGTTTCCCGTATTTGATTCACCCAGTACTCGGGTGTTTTTAGCGATTCATGATCTACTGAGCCCGTCAAGTTAGTATAAAAGGGGATTTGGGCATCATTAAAATGCACTTGTGATGCAATCTTCCGGAACTCATCCATCATCGGTTCCATTAAGGTCGAATGGAAAGCATGCGATACCTTTAGATCACGGTAATCAATTGTGCGCTGATCAAGAATGGATTTAAGTTTGTTTAACTCCGTCTGATAGCCCGATACAACAACGTGCTCCCAACCATTTACAGCCGCAACAGACAAACCATGATTCCCAAAATCAGCCAAAATGGAGCTTATGGTATCTTTGGTTGTAAATATGGCGACCATACCCCCATCAAGTGGGAGTTTCTGCATCAACAAACCTCTGTGAATGATTAATCGGGCAGCATCTTCCAAAGAAAGAACACCTGAAATAACAGCTGCAGCATACTCGCCAACGCTGTGACCTATTACTCCGTCAATTGTTCCCCCATACGACATCCAGGTTCGAGCCAGGGCTACCTGTAAGGCAAATAGAGCTGGTTGGGTGTACTGTGTTTGGTCGAGATCATGCTTACCCTCGAACAAGATGGCTTGTATGGAGTGTCCAAGGATCGGCTCCATCGTCCGGTTACATTCTTCCAGATGATCATGAAACTCCTTCGAAGTTTCATAAAGGCTTTTACCCATTCCTACATATTGTGATCCTTGTCCGCTGAACAACATCAAGACCTTTGGTATCTGGCCTTCATGGGTCGTTCCTTCAACGATGGATAGATTTTCTGCATTCGCAACCCAAGCCTTCAAGATCGAAGCTGCTTTTGTTGGACAATCCGTCGATAATGCCAGACGATATTTGAATGCCGTTCGGTGAGTTGCCGCCGAATGAGTAAACACGGGCCACTCTTTCGAGTGTAGATTGTCTAAATAACTGGCATATTTTTGCGCGAGTTTACGAAGGGAAGACGTAGATTTTGTGGAAATAACAAGAAGCTGATGATTCTCTGGCTCCACATCCCTTGAATGATCATTCTTAGTTTGATCAGGAGCTTCCTGCATGATCAAATGCACATTCGTCCCACTAAATCCAAAAGAACTAATACCAGCACTTCTTGGCGTATCAGATGTGCCTGTATTCCAATCAGACGTTTGAACCGGGATGTTAATGGATATGTCAGCCCAGGGTATCAGTTTGTTGGGCGTAGTAAAATGTAGGCTGGGTGCTATTTTTTTATGCATGAGAGATAGCATAACCTTGATAGCACTGGCGATGCCAGCTCCGGCCTCGAGGTGACCGATATTTGTTTTCACCGATCCGACCTTCAAGGGTTGATCTTTGGAATGACTTGGACCAAAAACAGCATGTAAAGCTCCAATTTCGATCGGATCACCAAGAGGTGTGCCCGTTCCATGGGCTTCTATGTAGGAAATATCGTCGGGTTTTAGTCCAGCCTGATGTAATGCTTTTCGAATTACCGATTCCTGTGAGGGTCCACTGGGAACTGTCAAACCTCCACTGGCGCCATCCTGATTTACAGCTGAACCGCGAATAAGAGCCAATATGCGATCACCATCACGAATGGCATCACTCATTTTTTTGAGTACAACAACTCCACCGCCTTCACCACGAACATATCCATTGGCTTCCTCATCAAACGTTTTGCAACAACCATCCGGCGATAACATTCTTGCCTTGGTAAAAGCTACCGATACGCCGGGATGCATGAGTAGCTGAATTCCTCCTGCTAACGCCATCGTACACTCCCCTCGACGTATGCTTTCGCTTGCAAGGTGTAATGATAATAAGGATGAAGAGCAAGCCGTGTCTACGACGTAACTTGGACCGGTAAACCCAAAATAATAGGATAATCGTCCAGCAGCCGGTGCAAGAGCGATGCCTGTTCCATAGTAGCCATCGATATCGCTCAAAGGCGCTTCGCCAATAATCCGGGTTGCATTATCCAGACTACTGAGTCCTATAAATACACCCGTATTCGTTTTAAAAAGAGACTCCGGAAGGATGTTGGCGTGTTCAATAGCCTCCCAACTTAACTCCATCAACAAACGCTGCTGTGGATCTAAACTTTCTGCTTCCCGAGGTGAAATACCAAAAAAAGACGCGTCAAAAGCATAAGCTGACTGACTAAGAAAACCCCCTAGTGGACTACAAATTTTACCAGGAGCATCAGGATTAGGATCATAATAGGCCTTAGCATCCCATCGTTCCTCCGGTACTTCAGAGATGCCATCATGCCCCTGAACCAGCAATTGCCAGTAATCGTCCAAGGTGTCAGCTCCTCCAGGAAATCTGCAGGATGCACCAATGATAGCTATAGGTTCTACAGAAGCTTCAGTGACGCTTTTAAGCCTTGCCTTCAGATCTCGGATCTCAAGGATGGCTTTCTGCAACAACGCTTTTTGATCGTTGTGGTTCTCACTCATCGCCAAGCTCCCGTCTAAGTAGTTCAGCTAACTCTAGTTCGGATAGCTCACTTAAGTTCGATGGTTCTTCCGAGATTGATGGACTAACCAGGTTTTCAGAGTGAAATTCTGACTCTAACTTTCCCTTTTGATTTCCGTTTGCAGAAACTTTGTGAACGATGGGATCGGGCTTTGGTTGTACGATAACGATCTCCCCAATTTGCTCGAGCAAATCTTCGATCGTGGGGTAATCGAACAACAGGGTTGATCGTAATTCTTTCGAGAAAACACGCGAGAGCCTATTCTTTAGCTCGACAGCTCCAAGGGAATCAAGACCCATTTCAAAAAGTCGTTTTCGAGCCGGCAATGCTTTCGGATCAGACTTATGTAAGAATAGGGCGACCTGATGTCGAATCTCGTTCTCCAGTATACTTTTTTGATCCTCAAGGGATGCCGACTCCAATTTTGATAGGAACCCATTTGTTTCAACAGTTGTATGTTCGGGCATTGTGGCTGGCAACAGTGCTTCAAAACGAGGATGCTCACCATGGAAAGTACTGTAGGTACTCCAATCTACATCCATGATAAGAACAGATGCTGGTGAAGCCGGTTGCATGAGTGCCTTCATACCTGTAATCATGGAGCGATCGAAAAGTCGTATTCCCTGCTTGGCAAAATGGGCTTCAAGACCTTTAGTCATCCCCCTCGTAAATGGTCCCCAATTGATAGATAATCCAGGTAATCCCATTTTTCTTCGCTGCGCAATGAAAGCATCCATATAGGCATTGGCCATTGCATAATTGCCCTGACCTGGAGTACTTACAACAGAAGATGCAGACGAAAATACCACAAAATGATCCAAATCGAGCTCAAGGGAAAGCTCATGCAGATGTTTGATCCCTTCAATTTTTGGCGCCAGAACGTGTTCGAAATCATCAATGTCACAATCTACAAGCAAGCGATCACGTAAGGTTCCTGCTAAATGGAACAGTCCCTTTACCGGATAGGCCTGAGTGTTGAAGATAACTGCTTTAAGTTCATCACTGTTGGTTATATCAGCCTTGATATAACGGATCGTTATTCCTGCTTGATCAACCGATGCGATAGCTTTTGAAAGCTCATCAGAGATCTCCCGACGACCTAATAAATCTACAGCACCTGCTCCCTGCTGTATTAGCCATTCGGCTAAATCAAGTGCCAGTGCACCTGATCCACCTGTAATAAGGTACCTACCCTCCGACGACAATAATGTTAAGTCATCGATTGAATGATCGGGTTGCTGATACTTTTGGATTTGAGGTTTGTGAAAAGAACCATTACGCCATAATAGCTCCCTGAAGCCCTCTTGCTGCAACGCGATCAGATGCTCAGAAGCAGAAAAATAACTCCAACCATATGGATATGAGTTTATTTTCTTCGCTGTTGCATCCTCAAAATCCAGATCAATGTGTAACAATCGGCCAGGTAGTATTTCTCGTTCGATTTGTCGTACCAGTGCAGCGAATGCCTGCTGAGAGGCATCTACTTGGTTTGATGTTTCAATATCGTGAGCCCCCACACTTACAAAGATCATGGGAAGACGACGGTCTCGACAAACTGTAGCTGCTTCGATAAGCGCCATTGCTTGTTTAGACAAGTAACTTGACTCACCTGAATGGCCCTCATCAGACTCATTTCTGAATATGAATACAGGTGTGGATTGTTCTTCAAGCAGTCTGTTTAGTGTGTATGATGACGTTTTCTCAGGAAGATCTATAGATGGATCAAATCTAAACGTGGTCTGTACGGGAAGTGAAGAAAGCGTGTAGGATACGTGCAATCTGCTAGCATTCAACTCCTTTAGGAGTCCTTTCTTTTTAACCTTTAAGGCAACAAATCCATCGATTTCAAGGAGCAAGCTGTTAGATCCATCTGCATAGACCTCCCATACCGTTACGTTGGAGGTAACTTTTTCTGGTTCTGAGGTCAATAAGGAAAGGTGACTGATATAAGAAATCGCATTCGATTTTTTTCGATGATACCGTACATGATCAAACGAAAAAGGAATCGTAACCTCATCCTCATTTGTATCCACGAGTACTGTCAGCGCTTGAAGCATCGAGTCAACCAAGCCAGGATGCACATCGGGGAACTGATGTGAAGCGGCGATGGCCGAAGAAAGGGTGACCAAGACCTCATGATCACGTTTTGAGACCGCCTCAATATGTCTGAATGAGGGTCCGAGTCGAATATTTTTTTGCCAATGGGTATCGTAAAAATCGAGAATCGGAGCTTGAGAAAATTCTTTTTGAAGATCCTCTAGCGTATGTGTAGTACTCGTCGATTTACCTGTTTCAATCGATGCCATACCAGAACATAAAATCAAATCCCGCGTTTCGTCCAGCATTTGAAAAGCGCCTGAATCTTGAATCATCAGGTGCACCCTTGAAGCCTCGTCTTTGGTGATAACCAGAGGCTTTGTAAAGATGATCTGCCTAAACGCTACCGGTTGATCGGGCCATAGTCGACCGGTAGCTTCCATAAGCATGGCTAGGTGACCAGCAGCAGGAACAACGGTGGCATCAAAAACGGTATGATCAGCATAAAAGGGATGTGTTTCACCTGTAATGATAGATTCAAAGAAGGCTCCCCCTATCATTTTGGACGTAGTCATCGAATCAATCAATGATCCGCTGTTTGTCGGGACACGTAAGGAGGAAGATCCTTTTTCGTCAATCCAGTAGTGTGATCTCTCAAATGGATACAGAGGAAGGGGTACATCATTAGAAAAACTCGATAAACCCCAATGTGACCAATCTGGTCCAATTCCAAGCGTCCATAAACGGCCAAGTGCTTCCAATAAAATCCGCTGATCATCATCAAGCTCGCGCATGATTGGAATCCAATGCTTAGATTCTGCACCCTTAAACCGGGAAGCCATTCCGCATAAAACAGGCTTAGGTCCAATTTCAAGGTAAGCTTCAAATCCATTCTCGAACAGACATTCAATACTCTTCCCAAAGTAGACAGGTTCGGTAAGATGTCGTATCCAATAGCCTGGCTCTGACATCTCACCTTGATTAAAGGTTCCACCCAAATTGGAGATCAGAGGAATACTAGCCTGATTAAATTTTACCTTAGATAGAAGATCAGAAAAGGGACTGAGAACCTCTTTCATCAGGCTAGTGTGAAACGCATGGGAGACCTTGAGTCTACGATGATCCATTCCACTCTTTTCGCAATACGATTCGAGCATTTTTAAAGCGGTTTCAGTGCCTGCTAACACTGTTCCTGAACTGCCATTCAAGGATGCGATCTCTAACCCGTCGATCTGTTCGATCATCTTACGGCATTGATCCTCCTCAGCCATTACAGCCGTCATATTTCCCGGCAAGCCATGAGCATCAACCAAACGTCCCCGTTCAGAAAGAATGTAAAGTCCCTCTTCAGGGCTGAAAATTCCCGCAACACACGCCGCTGTGTACTCTCCTACACTATATCCAATGAGAGCATCCGGCTTAAGTCCCCAGGATCTCAAGGTTTCAACCATAGCCATCTGAATAGCAAAAAGAGCTGCCTGAGTGTACCTTGTATCATCTAAAAACGTAGCTTTCGATGGATCCCAAAGGAGTTCCAGAAGTGAAAACGGCCAATGAGAACGTAGAATCCTATCAAATGAATCTAAGCGCTCCTTGAAAACAGGGTTTGACTCATACCAGGTCTTGGCCATACCTGTATACTGCGAACCCTGACCAGTAAAAAGCCAAACGCTGGATGTATTTTCCTTCTCTGGAGGGCTCTCTCGAAATGATCGCAGAGCATCAATAAGCTCTTTTCGATCCCTTCCAATAAAAAAGGCTTTACAGGGTAAAGGGGTTTGCCGATGAGCAATGGTTTCCGTATAGTTTCGAGCATGTGTATCATCGATAACTTCCAGCCTTTGTACGTGCTGTGTTAATAATCTCTGAAGTCCTTGCTCACTTGTAGAAGACAGGGGTAAGAAAAGGTCGGTGAAAGAGCTTGTAGCTTTGTTCGATGCTTTGGAGATGGCAGATGATTCCAAAATTACATGAGCATTCGCTCCACCAAAACCAAACGAGCTGACACCCGCATACCTGTTTGACCCTATCCAGGGGGTCGTCTCCGTTATGATACGAAACGGAGTATGTTCTAATTTTATATGCTTATTCAAGCGAGTAAAGCCAGCCGTCGCAGGTAATGTTTCCTTGGATAGAGCTAAGGCCGTTTTAATTAGACCTGCTATACCTGCTGCTGCTTCTAGGTGGCCAATATTACTTTTGACCGAGCTCAAGTAGCACGTTTTATCTGCCGGACGGTCTTTGCCAAGCACTTCCTGCAATGATCTGACCTCAATAGGATCTCCTAGGGCAGTACCCGTACCATGTGCTTCCACATAGCTGATGTGATGTTGTAATACACCAGCATCACGAAGTGCTTTCTGAACAACTTCTTTTTGGGCTTGCGCATTGGGTGCGGTAAGCCCATTGCTGCGACCATCTTGATTGATGGCACTTCCCCTAATGACTGCGATTACTTGATTACCATCTTTAAGAGCTTCTTTCAAGGGCTTCAGTATGATAGCCCCTACACCCTCGCTGCGAACATATCCGTTGGCACTATCGTCAAATGACTTACAATGACCATCGGGGGATAACATTTGCGCTTGTGATAGCGCTATACTCATTTCAGGACGAATCAGAAGATTGACTCCAGCAGCTACAACAAGTGATGATTCACCTCTGCGTAGCGACTGAACCGCCTGGTGTACAGCCACTAGCGACGAAGAACATGCCGTATCAATAGACATGCTTGGTCCTCTAAAGTCGAATAAGTAAGATATCCTGTTCGCTGCAATAGAAAGAGATTTACCGGGTCCGGTATACGGATTTAAACCATAACGATCAGCCATCTGAAGATCTTGGTAATCGTTTGTACTAATGCCAACAAAAACACCTGTATCGGTACCAGCACGTTTCTTAACATTGATTCCTGCATGCTCAAAAGCGTGCCAGGTACATTCCAAAAGAATACGTTGCTGTGGATCCATCATTTGGGCTTCTGATGGACTTATTCCAAAAAATGCTGCATCAAATGCATCGATATCATCGATAAATCCACCTTTCACAGTATTGATGTAGCCAGGTGTACCGGCCTCCTTGGAATAATAGTCAGACGCTTTCCATCTGCTACCCGGTACATCCGTGATAGCGTCTGCTTTCCTGATCAATAAATCCCAAAAAGCATCTAAATCGGAAGCTCCTGGAAAGCGACAGGCCATACCAATAATAGCAATAGGCTCAGTTGCCGACGCCCGATCTCCTTCGATTTGATTTTCAGTCTCTAGATGATCGGTCAAATAGTGAACGAGAGCGCCTATACTGGCATGCTCCCATAACACCGTAGAAGATATTTCTTTACCCGAATTCAATGATTCCAGGCGTGAAGCTAAAGAAACAGCTACCCGGGAAGACATTCCATACTCTGCCAAAGGTCGGTGGTCAGATAACTCAGGTATGGGTATAGATAATTCTTCAGAAACGATATTTCGTACCGTTTTAAGCAACGCCGATCTGTGAATGCTAGCTACCGCTAGACTTGATTGCGATTTCGTTTCTGGATCCTTGCTTCCATCTGGAAGACGTGCTTTCGATAGCTCTGGGCGTACCCAATGAAAGATGGTCTCAAATTCCCCTTGTAAATACGATTCCCTGCATACCCGTCGCTGTAGTTTACCGCTTGAGGTTTTGTGAATAGCGCCTCTACGGATCATCTGCAAAGCATGAAGCTCTAACTCGTGATTTTCTGATATCTCCTTTTGGATAGCTCGCACAACAAGCGACCAGTCATCCAGCTTTTTGTCGGCCTCTGCAATGACAACCAATTTTTCCTGATCGTTGACCTCAATGGAAAACGCAACACAATGATCCACCCGAATGGCAGGATCTGCATGTTGAACAGTAAGCTCTATATCCTGTGGATAATGATTGGTTCCATCAATGATAACAAGGTCTTTGGCTCTTCCTGTAATAAATAACTGTTTGTCGTGCACAAAGGCCAGGTCGCCGGTACGCAAGTAAGAAGCATGATCTTCTTCATCCAATATTCGAGCCCTAAAGGTAGACTCACTCTCTTCATCTCGTTGCCAATACCCTGCACCAACACTGTGGCTTGAAGTCCAGAGCTCACCAACCATTCCATCTTTGAGCCGCCTCCGGGAAACAGGATCTACGATTGCGACTTCTGCAGTGTCTAGAATTCTCCCACTGCTTACAAGCTCCCAGGCATTGGGATCATCCGCATCTAAGGCAATGATATGATCATTCTTGTACGCATTCTTATCGACCGAAAGAAAGTAGGAAGTCCCGTGTCGTGTTTTAGCTGTTACAACGAGCGTAGCCTCCGCTAAGCCATACGCAGGACTAACTGCTTCAGGCTTCATTCCACAACGGGCAAATTTTTGGGTAAAGGCCTTTACCGTTTCTGCACGTATAGGTTCACCTCCACTACTTGCGGTAATTAAACTGGATAGATCAAGGCGATCTAAGACCTTGTCATCTATTTTTCGAACGCATAACTCATATGCAAAATTAGGTGCCTGAGTATGGGTTCCGCGATATCGACTAATCACATCCAACCAAATTTCCGGGCGACGGATGAAGGTAAGTGGAGATAAGATATAACAGGGAAATCCATGATACATAGGGGCACTTAGCCCATCTATGAGCCCATAATCATGAAAATAGGGCATCCAGGTTACCATTACGCAGTGTTGATCGTAACCAAATCCTTCGGTTAATTGCAAGCAGTTATGCATCACATTTCGGTAGGTGATCATCACTCCCTTCGGTGTTGAGGTTGATCCAGAAGTGTATTGCAAATATGCAATGTCGCTCAACGTTTTCTCGGGTATGTTATCCCACCCTTTTCCCGAAGAAGGATCAATCGTATCCGTTGAAATCCATGATAAATCGGGTAATTCTGAAATGATATCGGGATTTCCCTGAATCGTTTCCGACATGGATCGGGTAGTCATCAGATAACGCGCTTCCGCATCCTGAATGATCGATTTGAGCCGGGGCAGCGTCCTCTTAAGACGCGTTAAATCGGGCGGTGGTGCAGGAATTGGAATAGCCCCTGCATACATGGCTCCATAAAAACCTGCCAAAAATTCAACACCTGGTGGATAAATGAGTAAGATGCGTTGGTTTTCTGCCTCCGGACCCAGTTGTTTGGCAATAGCACGCGCATGTAAATCTAATTCGGCATAGGTATACGAACCATCAGCATCCTGACCATCCTTCAGAAAGGTATAGGCCATAGCATCTGGCGTAGTTTTGGCACGCATCTGCAAAACATCACACATGTTTTGCTTGTTATGAATTTCTTGCGAGACCATGATCTATATTTCCACTTCTAAAGCAGTTGTAGCGA
Source organism: uncultured Chitinophagales bacterium (assembly GCA_964640035.1). GTDB lineage: Bacteria > Bacteroidota > Rhodothermia > Balneolales > CAYWCV01 > CAYWCV01. The sequence goes on along the minus strand of CAZXGO010000003.1, from coordinate 52,030 downwards.
ATGTGTTTTATTCCAGAAGAGTTTGCTGGAAAATGTAATGCATTTTAGACCTATTGTATATACATTTAGATTCAGAATATAAGCTTTTGTTAGAAATATATAAGGACAGGTTTTTGCAGCACGCAGATCTTTCTATACTACGATCCCAAGTTCTGTCTATAGCCGAAGAGGCAGGTCAGATTATTCTTTCTCACTTTACATCTAGGGTAGAAACCATCACCAAAAGCGACCAATCACCATTAACATTGGCTGATCTGGAGTCGAACTCCTACATCCTGAATGCTTTAACGGATCTTACTCCGAATGTTCCAGTGATCTCGGAGGAATCCTTGAGCATAGATTTCAACCAGCGAAAATCATGGAAAACATTTTGGTTGGTTGATCCATTGGATGGTACCAAGGAATTTATCAAAGGCACGGGCTATTTTACGGTGAATATTGCATTGATCTCGGAAGGAAAACCTATACTCGGTGTCATTGAAGTTCCCTATGTTCAACAAGTGTATTATGCATCAAATGAGGAGGCCTTCTTTTGGGATCGAAAAAAAGGAATACCCCCAAAGCAGTTACACGTTCGACCCCTAAATCATCAACAGTATACCGTTGTTGCTAGCCGGGATCATAGTGGTCCTGCAGTACAAGCACTTTGCAATAAACTACCAAATACTACTCTTACATCAATAGGTAGTTCATTGAAATTTTGTTTGATTGCAGCCGGTGAGGCTGATGTGTACCTGCGGGATGGGAATACCATGGAATGGGATACCGCAGCTGCCCATGCAGTGTTACAAGCAGCAGGTGGTGATGTGTATACTCTTGATGGCATGATTCTCAGATATAACAAGGAAAACTTGACAAATCCTCCTATCCTGTCGTTCGGTACAGATCGTGAATTCTGGTTTGATGTATATGAATCCTGAAGCAATCATTACTCTTATTTCGATTATCGCTGTCTTCTTTGCCTTGGTTAAAGAGCTAACCAGACCAGATGTGATCTTTATGAGTGGTTTGCTTTTTTTAATAGTAACCGGGGTTCTGAGTCCAAATCAGGCGTTTGATGGTTTTTCAAATCCAGCTGTGTTTACAGTGGCTGCACTATTTGTTGTTGCTGCAGGCATTCAAAGAACCCGGGCTCTTGGATTTCTAGACAAAGTAGTTTTCAATGAAGCCGATTCCACGCGTACAGTACTAGCCAAAATGATGGCTTCAACCGCGGCAATGAGCTCCTTTTTGAACAATACCCCTATTGTGGCCATGCTCATCCCTCAGGTTCAACAGTGGTCAGATCGAAGTGGGATCCATGCTTCAAAACTACTCATTCCATTATCCTATGCCGCTATCGTTGGTGGACTCATCACACTCATTGGAACGTCTACGAACATCATCGTTTCAAATATGTTGGAAGAGCGGGGTTTTGAGCCCCTGAGCTTGTTTTCATTAACATGGATCGGCTTACCAGCAGCTTTCCTAGTGGTACTATGGTTCGTCATTTACGGGTATCGTTTTTTACCCGACAGGTCTATCCATAAGATTTCCACCCCTTCGGAAGAAGGAAGAAATAATAATCGATCAGCCTACCAAATGGATCTAAAACTTCCTGCCGATTCAGATCTCCGGGGGAAAACCATTGAAGAGGCCGGTCTGCGTGGCTTGATGAATGCATTTTTGATCCACATTCATCGTCATGGGCGTACTATTGGTCCCATAGGGCCCGATTTTATCCTTGAAGAGGGAGATTTACTCACCTTCATTGGAGATGTAAAAGCCATCGACGATCTCATTGTGCATAAGGGTCTGGAGCGTGGAACCCCGCAATTAGATGGCAATGAACCTGATTTGCCCCTTTTTGAAGCAGTAGTTGCCCCGACCTCAGTTCTAGTTGGAAAAACATTAAAACAAATCGACTTCAGAAGTCGATTTCATGCCGTTGTCATCGGAATACAGCGTCAGGCAGATGAGATTCGCGGAGCATTGGGCAACCTTCCAATTCTAGCGGGTGATTTATTACTGATTGAAGCCAAAGAAGGCTTTGATGAAATGGCTAATAACGACAAAGACAATTTTTATCTCGTGAATCGTAAAGGATTCAGACAGCTTCCATTGAACCAAAAATCGACTCTTGCTTTAGGTTTAACCGTTTTAATGATCGCCTTAGCGAGCTTTGAACTTGTTCCAATCGTGACCGCCTCGCTTGTTACCGCTGCAGTAATGATCCTAACAGGCTGTGTTAAAAAAGAACAAATCGTAGCATCCCTAAATCTTCCATTATTGCTCGTTATTGCTTGTGCTCTGGGTTTTGGTCAAGCGATAGAGACTTCTGGCCTCGCCCTTGGTATCGCACAACTAATGACAGGATTTACTACTGATTACAGTCCAATCATATTGATTGCAGGTATTTATCTGATTACAAACCTTCTCACAGAGTTTATCACCAATAATGCAGCCGCAGTGTTGATGCTTCCAATTTCACTTGCCCTTGGATCCGAGGTAGGAATTCCGGTTCATGCTATGGCTGTAACTGTTGCAATCGCTGCATCAGCCAGTTTTTTAACACCAATTGGATACCAAACCAATCTTATGGTGATGGGTGCCGGTCGATATCGCTTTACCGATTATTTTAAAGCGGGTTATCCACTGACTATCATATTATTTTTGGTTACCATCACGGTAGTAAACTACCTTTGGAATCTCTAGTTCATCGATGATATAGATACCATTCTATTCATTCACATACGTTCTCAAAAAGGCTTTCAATGACCTCCGATTTATGAAAAAATCCCACCTGAGCATCTTAGAAAATGAAGCTATTCATGTACTCAGAGAAGTAGCATCACAGTTTGAACGCCCAGCCATCCTATTTTCTGGTGGTAAAGATTCTATTGTTTTGGTTCATCTGGCCTTGAAAGCATTTTACCCTGCTCGCATCCCTTTTCCGCTTGTTCATATTGATACGGGTCATAATTTTGAGGAAACCATAACATTTAGAGATCGTCTGGTTGAAACAGCAGGGGTTAAACTTATCGTTGGGTTTGTTCAAGAGTGTATTGATGCAGGGAGAGCTGTTGAAGAAAAAGGTC
>CAZXGO010000003.1:45541-48943 GCA_964640035.1 uncultured Chitinophagales bacterium | reverse complement strand
CCAATCAAATTTATGATTTTAGTTTATTAATTAAAGAAAAAGGTCCAGAAGCAAGTCGTAATGGACTACAAACAATAACACTGCTCGAAACACTCAAAAAACATCAGATTGATGCTGCCATTGGTGGAGGTCGGCGGGATGAGGAAAAAGCACGCGCCAAAGAGCGATTCTTTTCACACAGAGATCAGATGGGTCAATGGGATCCCAAAAATCAACGTCCTGAGCTCTGGAATTTATATAACGGACGTAAGCATACAGGAGAACAATTTCGGGTTTTTCCCATTTCTAACTGGACTGAGTTAGATGTATGGCAATATATCGCTCAGGAAAACATCGACATTCCAAGCATTTACTTTGCTCACAAACGACGGGTATTCAATCGCCGTGGCACTTGGCTCGATGATAATAGCTTCATCGAAAAGTATCCTGACGAACAATCCGTGGAAATGATTGTTCGATTTCGAACCATTGGAGATGCTACATGCACAGGAGCTCTTCCTTCATCAGCCTCATCATTGGATGATATTATCTCCGAAGTAGCTGCAGCCCGAGTTACTGAACGCGGCAATCGCCATGACGATAAACGATCGGAAACCGCCATGGAAGATCGAAAAAGAGCGGGTTACTTTTAATGTTCTTAATGAAATCATCACCAAATGGCCTATTCAGATATGGATTTATTGAGATTTAGTACTGCAGGTTCGGTTGATGACGGGAAGAGTACCCTGATCGGTCGCTTACTGTACGATTCAAAATCGATCTTTGAGGATCAGCTTGAGGCCATTGAAAAAACCTCTGCCAGTACTGGCGAAGTGGGAATCAATCTTGCCCTGCTTACGGATGGCCTAAGGGCAGAACGTGAGCAAAAAATAACGATTGATGTAGCCTACCGCTATTTTGCAACACCACGTCGGAAATTTATTATTGCTGACACGCCCGGCCATATTCAATATACACGAAATATGGTGACTGGAGCCTCTACAGCCGATCTGACCATCGTGCTCATTGACGCAAGAAAGGGGTTGATGACCCAATCTAAGCGACATGCATGTATAGCATCAATACTTCAAATTCCACACCTGGTAGTCGCCATCAATAAGATGGATTTAGTTGATTACAGCCAGGAACGATACAACGATATAGTCCGTGATTTTGAAGCATTTGCCCAAAAATTGGAGATCGATGACATCACTTTTATACCTATGTCAGCCCTACATGGTGACAATGTGGTACAAAGGGGAAACAACATGCCCTGGTACAATGGTGCTACCTTGATGCATACCCTTGAAAATGTTGTCGTTGGATCAAGACAAAATAACATTGACTTACGATTTCCAGTCCAATATGTGATTCGTCCAAATCAAGATTTTCGTGGTTACGCCGGAACAATTGCCTCAGGATCTATTCGAATTGGTGAAAAGATAACTATCCTACCTTCAGGACTTCAAAGTACCATCAAAGAAATCTGGAAAAACAATACAACCATTGAACATGGTTCGGCTGGGGATGCTGTTGTTCTCTGTATTGAAGATGATATAGATATTAGTCGCGGAGATATGCTCGTTCGTAATGGCAATCTTCCAAACCAGCAAAATGAGTTTGAAGCATTGCTGTGTTGGATGAATGAAGATGAAATGCAGATAGGTAAAAAATATCTTATTCAGCATACCACGAAAATTGCCTCAGCAACACCCGTAAACATACGCTATAAATTGGATGTAGAAACCATGCATCGTGAAGCTGCGGTCACCTTGCAAATGAACGACATCGGTCGGATTCGACTGAAATCATCAGAAGTCTTGAGTATTGATTCCTACAAGTTAAATAACGCAACCGGCAGCTTCATTTTAATTGATCCTTCCACAAATGCTACGGTTGCAGCTGGTATGGTTCAAGCATTTAAAACGAACGATGAAGCTCCTATTCAAAAGGCTGAAACCGATCGTAGCACTGGACAAAAACATAGTATAAACGAAGCGTGGAATATTCCACGCACAGAGCGGGAAAAACGCAATAAACACCACGCGAAAGTTCTATGGTTCACTGGTGTATCTGGAGCAGGTAAATCCACCATTGCTCAGGAAGTAGAGAAAAAAATGTTCGCAGCTGGAAAACAAACCATCCTTCTGGATGGCGATCAACTCAGACAGGGCATGAATGCAGATCTAGGATTTAGTGAAAATGACCGTAGCGAAAATATCAGAAGAGTAGGGGAACTCGCTAAAATCTGTTACCAGCATGGACTTATTGTACTGTGTACCTTTGTTTCACCGATAAGAAAAGATAGAGAGCGTGTTCGCTCCATGTTTCCAGAGGGCGATTTCATAGAGATATATGTAACTGCTTCCCAAGAAGTACGTATCCAAAGAGACCCTAAAGGATTATATAAAAAGGCTCAGGCTGGTTTAATCAAAAATCTCACTGGATATAATGCAGAGCACGAAGCTCCTGAGGCGAAAGATGCCATCACCATAGATACCACCGATTCTTCACTTGAAGAATGTGTGAACTTAGTTTTACCTTTGATTAATGAGTAAACATAAAAAGTAAAACTCAACTTGATTACAAATTTGATTACAACTCAATTCATATAATTACTAACTCATTGTATAACAATAAGTTAGAGATGACCCGATAGTTCAACAGGATAGAACAAGTGCCTCCTAAGCTCTAGATCTGGGTTCGAGTCCCGGTCGGGTCACAACTAAACAAAAAAGGCATCCCCACATTCGTGAGGATGCCTTTTTTACATTCTGCCAACTACCTACTTAGCGCTGACGTGGCGTAAATTGGTATGGGTTGATTGGCATAGATTCTGCACGACGGTTAATGCGGCAACCTCTTCCACCTGGATCGTCCTGTGGACACTGAACTGGGTATTTACCAAGTCCTTGTGACTGGATACGATCTTCGGCAACACCGTTTTGTAGATAGAATTCTACAACAGCATTTGCACGACGGTTTGAAAGACGTAGGTTATATTGGTCGCCACCAACATGGTCAGTGTAGGCATCAACACGCACTTTGAAACGTGTGTTTGCTTGTAACTTCTGAACGTTCTCGCCCAGAAGCGTAGCAGCAAGATTGTCGATGTTTGAACGGTCAAAATCAAAGTTTACTGTGTTTAGCTCACGGATGAATATTGGATCATTCGGATCAAGTGGGTCTGTACCCATTTGAATCTCTTCACCATCGTTGAAGCCATCACCATCAGTATCCGCTTTAGTTGGATCTGTTTTATGAGTGTTCACTTCTTCACCATCGTTGAGACCATCACCATCAGAATCGACTTTGAGCGGATCTGTGCGATGGGTTTTAACTTCGTCACCATCATTTAGGGAGTCACCATCGGTGTCAGCCTTTAAAGGATCTGTTTTGTAGGTTAGAACTTCTTCACCATCC
>CAZXGO010000003.1:8315-45531 GCA_964640035.1 uncultured Chitinophagales bacterium | reverse complement strand
AAGACCATCGCCATCCGTATCAGGATTTAGTGGATTAGTCTTGTGTTTGAGAACTTCGTCACCATCGCTTAGACCATCAGCGTCTGTGTCAGGATTATACGGATCCGTTCCAATTCGAAGCTCTTCAGCATCGCTCAAACCGTCATTATCTGAGTCTATCTTTTCAAGATCGATAGCTGCTTTCTTAGATTTACAGGCCATCTCTGTAGTACCGAACGCTACAAATAGCAGAAGTAATAAAATAGTACTTAATTGTTTCTTCATAAGGTTGAACTCCAAGTTGATAGGGGAGGTTTTGGCGGGGAACTGCGCACACTCTTTATGTTTTTTTGTGACGAAGTGGCAAACGCTAAGATAAATCTTTTCTTGTGCATTTTTAAAAAGAATCTGTCGAAATAGACACTTTTAGAATAGATTTCGTATATTTTGTATTCGTGACATTATGTCGGGGCTATAGCTCAGCTGGCTAGAGCGCTTGCATGGCATGCAAGAGGCCCGGGGTTCGAATCCCCGTAGCTCCACAAAAAGGGTAAGTCCCATACGACTAGCTCCCTTTGAACTCCGCCAGGACCGGAAGGTAGCAACGGTAGAAGGTTGTAGCAGTGCGATATGGTAAGCTTACCCTTTTTCTTTTTTTCTACACTGCTTCGTGTACAGCAATTAAACGATACCTCTCTGAGTACGAGCCCGGATCATTGCTTCAAAACATAGTGATACTCATAACAGTTGTTGATATCACCTAGTGGGCGCACCCTCCCGGTAAAGACATAACCCATCGACTCGTACATCTTGTGTGCCGTTCTGAACAGAGTATCGGACCACAATTCAAGTTCATCATTGCCTAGCTTTTCATTGCGGTCCATTAAAAATTGAACGATCGCTTTGCCATATCCCCGTCCACGAAACCGTTCATCTACATAGATTCTACTCAAATAGGGGATGGCTTTATCCAATTTTAATGCCCCACAGCCTGCGATAACGCCATCCACTTCGATCACATAGAGCTCACCCTTGTGCTGACCGTAAAAGCCCTTATAGTCCAGGAAATCTGGCAACTCAACTTCCAGCTCAAAAATGTATCCATATGATTCTACTGTCTCATGGATAATCTGTGTAAGTCGATCAAGGTCTGCCATCTCTGCCGCACGTATTATTGCTGAAGCACTCATGCCTACTCCATCGTATTAGTGGTGATCATCAAGGGACAAAAAAGCCGTATATTTGACAAAAATACGGAATAAAGTGCCGCATATGACCAAAAGATTCGAAGAAACACGACCTGTCGAAACCAATCCCAAAAACAAAACCGTGGCCGGGAGTCGCGTACGCATGAACGAGCTCGTCATGCCTAACGATACGAATCCCCTCGGCAACCTGATGGGTGGAAAGCTGTTGATGTGGATGGATATTTGCTCGGCTATCTCCGCTCAGCGTCACTGTAACCGGCTGGTTGTGACCGTATCAGTGGATAGCGTCGAGTTCATGAGTGCCATCAAACTCGGTGAAGTCGTCGTCATCGAAGGTGAAGTTACCCGTGCCTTCAATACCTCAATGGAAATAGCCATGCAGGCCTGGGCCGAAAATATGCGTACCGGCGAGCGTCGCCTGTGTACAACCTCCTACTATACCTTTGTTGCCGTCGATGGCGATGGTAAACCTGTACCCGTTCCCCCCATCCAACCGGAGTCCGAGTACGAAAAAACACGCTACGAACAGGCTGCTATACGACGCGAAAATCGCTTAAAATTGTCACATAAGCCCTGATTACTGTAATAAGCGCCGTAATTCAGACAGCAACATCAACGCTTCGATAGGGGTCATCCTGTCGGTATCTGAAGCATTCAGCTTGTTGAAGATCATCTCGTGTCGAGGATCTACATTCATTTGAAACAAACTCAATTGAGGTACTTTATCCTGATTAGGAGTGTGCTCGAGTCCATGCAATGCCGCCTTTTTTTGCTGAACCGCTTTCGCTGCCTCTATTGTGACTGTTGATGATTCATTCCCATTCGCCTGAACCTCAAGCGTGTGCGATTCCAAATTAGATAATATCTGTCTTGCTCGAGAAATCACCACATCTGGCAAACCAGCCATAGCCGCTACTTGTATGCCATAACTGTGATCAGCCCCACCACGGACCAACTTCCGTAAAAAGACTACCTTGCCATCAAACTCGCGCACTTGCACATTGAAGTTTTTGATGCGTTCATACCGCGACTCCAGTTCATTCAACTCGTGATAATGCGTTGCAAAGAGTGTTTTTGCCGCTACATTTGGATTGTTGTGCAAGTACTCCGCTAGTGACCATGCAATGCTGAGTCCATCGAAGGTCGACGTACCACGCCCAACCTCATCCAGGAGGATGAGCGATTTAGGAGTGGCATTGTTCAGGATATTTGCCGCTTCATTCATTTCGACCAGAAAAGTACTTTCGCCGGCAGCCAGATTGTCAGAAGCACCAACGCGGGTAAAAATCTTATCCACGATCCCGATATGGGCTGACTGCGCAGGAACATAGCTTCCAATTTGGGCCATCAAAACGATTAAACCTGTTTGTCGAAGAATAATACTCTTACCTGCCATATTTGGTCCGGTGATCATCAATAGTTGCTGATCGCGATTATTCAGATCGATATCATTCGGTATGAAAGGCTCACCAGCAGGAAGATTGCGTTCAACAACAGGATGCCTGCCAGCCACGATGGAGATCGTATCACCTTCATCTACCTCAGGTTTTACATAGTTGTATCGGAAAGCAACCTCAGCCAGACTTTGAAGGATATCCAACTCGGCTATAGCAGCGGCAATATCCTGAATCTCTTCCGTGTATTCGCTGATAAACACCCGCAGTTCATTGAAAATGGATTCCTCAAGCGAATTCATCTTCTCTTCTGCAGATACAATCTTTTCTTCAATTTCTTTGAGCTCAGGAGTAATGTAGCGCTCCGCATTTACCAGCGTCTGCTTACGGATGAAGTACTCCGGAACCTTATTCTGATGGATCTTTGTCACTTCAATGTAATAGCCAAAAACACGATTGTAACCGAGTTTTAAAGAACTAATACCGGTACTTCGAATAAGTTCCTGTTGAATCTTAGCGACATAGGTTTTCCCGTTGCGGGCGATTTCCCGCAATTCATCTAATTCTGATGAAAAGCCATCACGAATCATCCCGCCATCACGTATACCGAGCGGAGGCTCATCAACGAGAGCTGTAGCAATACGTTCCTGTACCTCGATAAGTAAACGCAATCGAGCATTGATCGAATCATACACCGGATCCTGCAATCCTGTGATGTGCAGCTTAATCTTGGGTAACTGTTGGATCGACAATTTCAACTGCACCATATCGCGGGCGTTGCAACGACCCAGGCTAATCCTGGATATCAATCGCTCCAAATCACCCATATGGTGCAACTCATCACGCACATCGTTTCGCAAGCCTGATTGCTTTACAAGTACTTCGACAGCGTTTAGACGACGTTTAATTTCCGAAAGATCTCTTCGGGGGGCATGAACGCGCCGGCGAAGAAGACGGCCACCCATTGCAGTACAGGTTTCATCAAGTATGGAAATTAAGGTTCCATCCGTACCTCCTTCCAACATACTTGCGGTAAGCTCCAAATTTCGTTTGGTAGCCGGATCCAGCATCATCGTATCGGATGGCTCGAAGGGGCGCAATCGTTTGATGTTGCTCATCACCCCCCTCTGGGTCTCCGAAACATAATGGAGGAGAGCACCGGCCGCAACATGTGCTATCTCAATATCCTCAACTCCAAAACCCTTTAATGAGTGTGTTTTAAAATGATCCAGTAAGAGCTTGTACGCGAAATCTCCTTCATAGATCCAATCATCGATAAAGGTGATATTTTGAGTTCTGAAAATAGTTTCAGCCTCTTTTTTAAACTTCTTCGGAATAAGTAGCTCTGAGGATTGCAAGCTGGCTAGAAGTTGGCCATGTTCCAATTCATCCGTTTGTGCAATAAAAAATTCAGCCGTTGAGATGTCAGCCCAGGCCAAAGCCCAGACAGATCCTTGTTTGTAAGAGGATACGAGATAATTATTTCGTTTATGGTCCAGAAGCTTATCGGATAAGGCTGTTCCTGGTGTTACGATCTCCGTTACCTCACGCTCCACGATCTTACGTTGCGCTTTCGCCTCTTCCGGATCCTGCGTTTGCTCACATACCGCAACGCGATACCCTCGACGGATCAATTTCGGCAAATAATTATCAAGTGCATGATATGGGAAACCCGCCAGAGGGGTTTGATCCCCCCCATTGTTACGTTTCGTTAAGGTTATACCTAGCTCTTTACTGACTGTTACCGCGTCGTCGGCAAAGGTTTCATAAAAATCGCCCACCCGGAACAATAAGATAGTTCCAGGGTATTTATGCTTGATGTCGTGATATTGCCTCATAAGAGGCGTAGTAGGGGTTTTAGACATGTTGGAAGGTAGCAAGAACTCAGCGTAAGTGCGATAGCAGAATATAAAAAGCTATTTGTGACAACAATATTTGTTTATAACAACGAATTATTTTTATCTTTTTGATGTTACACCAACTCAACGCTAACAAAACGCTATCAATTGCTATGAAATCAATTCTCACCATGCTTTTAGCTGCAGTGCTTTTCGTGCCGGCAGTCGTTCAAGCAAACGATAAAACCAATGATGCTGCTGTAAAATGGAATGTGGACCGTAACCACTCCAATGTAACCTTTAGCATCCGTCACTTTTTCACACCGGTAGTTGGCAAATTCACCAATTACACCATGGACATGAACTTTGATCCAAATAATCTTGCCGGATCAAATGTAACGGTAGAAATCGACATCAACAGTGTCAATACCAACAATGACAGCCGCGACGGACACTTGAAAACAGCTGATTTCTTCGATACTGAGAAGTATCCAAAGGCAGTCTTTAAAAGCACATCCATCCAAAAAGCCGGCGATAATGCCTTCGTTATGACAGGTGATCTGACCATCAGAGATGTGACCCGTAAGGTAGAGATCCCATTTACATTACTTGGGGTACAGGATCATCCTCAGCGTGCAAACACTGAAGTTGCTGGATTCGAAGGTTCATTCAAAATGAATCGTCTTGATTTCGGTGTGGGCAGCGGAGATTATATCTCTACAGCGGTAATAGGCAACGAACTTACTGTAAACTTGTTCTTATCTGTAAACAGACAGAAGTAAGGTTAAGATTGAAGAGTTGAAGATTGAAGAGCTGAAGGTTTTTTCTTCAACTCTTCAATCTTCATCTCTTCAACTCTTATTTATCCCTCTTTTTGTGTATTTTTGGAGCGTATAATTTTTAAGACCTTTCTATGTTAAATCGTCAAAACGCTCTTATTGCAGTGCTCATTCTAGTCGCTATTTTGACTAGACTATTGCCACATCCTCCAAATTTTGCACCTGTGGCTGCTGTAGCTTTATTCGGCGGAGCGCTGTTCACCAATCGATCGCTGGCGTTTTTGATCCCTCTCATTATCATGGGAATCAGTGATTTCATTATCGGTTTCCACAACCATATCCCAGTGGTTTACGGCTTGTTCATGATGACGGTCCTCATTGGCTTCTATCTTAGGGACAGCGTTCGCCCTGTGACCATCTTAGGAGCATCACTAGCCTCTTCGACACTCTTTTTTTTGGGAAGTAATCTAGCTGTTTGGTACGGGTCTACCTTCTACACCCAGGATCTTACAGGCTTAATTTCCTGCTATACCTTGGCCCTTCCATTTTTCCATAACACGATTATGGGTGATCTGTTCTACAGTGGGGTGTTATTTGGATCCTACTCGTTTGTGAGCGCCAGATACCCACATCTGCTGGCGCCTGTCCGTTCATAGATTACCAATATTTCGAGTCATCATATTCGGGTTCCTGCCAGTCACTATCCGGCTCGAAGGTTTGCCATAGTAGTCTGGAAACATCTCGTATAAGCTGAAACCCTGGATTATGATAATCCCAGGACTGGTCAGTCTGATTTTTAGTGACCACGGTGAAGACATAATCACCGGAAGGGGCATTTACTAAAACGACTTCTGATCTCGAGTGACTCACAGCACCTTGTTTTGAGATCGTTTGAATCCAAGGCGGAATGAACGCCAGTGCTTCGCCATCATAGTAAATACGCGACAAAATACGATACATTTCCTGGCTAAGTTCAGCACTCAAGACACGTTCCGCGCGTATATCGACCATAAGATCGGCGATTTCGCGTGGGGTCATCTGCCCCCAGCCATACTTCTCATAGGCCTCTTCACGACCGGGAGTTCTGGAATTTACTTTCAAACTTGAGTAGCCCATATCATCCATGATACGGTTAATACGTTCTGAAGTCGCAACCTTCTGTAGCCATACACTAGCGGTGTTGTCACTGGTAGCAATCATCAACATGGTCAATTTATCCAGCGTAACGGATGTTCCTTCTTTGAGATTATAGATCAGTCCATCATCATTGGTATATCTGGCCGCGGTTGAGTCAAAGACCATGGGAGTGGAAGTCTCGATTTCCCCTTTTTGAATCATGTCAAATACCCCAACGAGAATGGGAACTTTGACGATACTTGCACTGGGGAAAAGACTGTCTCCGTTGATAGATACCTCCTGTCCGGTACGCAGGTGGCGCACGTAAATACCAACGTCACCATCAAGGGAATCGGCTAAGGCCTGAAGCTTGCTCGTTAGTTCTGGAATATCATACTCATCAGGCTGGGAGGAAGTACAAGCTAGTGGCATCACGAAAAGTAAAGCGAGAATGATGTTCTGTATATACTGCTTCATAACACATTGTTTAAATAAAAAAGCCCGACCCCGAAAATCGGAGCCGGGCTTTAGTTTGAGATAAACTATCGGGCTTAGTAGCCTGGATTCTGAGTCAATTGCTTATTGACCAGCATCTCGCGCTCTGGAATTGGGAATACCATAGCATCCGAATTCCAGTTAATAGCACCAGATACACCTTGAGTATTGATTTGGAGGCGTTTCATATCGCTAAATAAGAAGCCTTCAAACATCAATTCATTACGACGCTCTTTGAGAACAGCAGCAAGGTTTACACTAGCTAGTGGTGCAAGACCAACACGCTCACGAATCGCGTTTACATCGGTAAGGGCAGAAGCACCTACGCTACCACCGGTTCGTACGTTTGCTTCAGCACGGATGAGGTGCATTTCAGCAAGACGCATTACCGTGATATTTGTACGACGTGGATCGACTGTCGGGTTATCTGATGCATATTTAGTTGACATACGTCCACGACCAGTGGCAACGAAGAGTGTTCCTCGCACATCACCCATTTCGTAGTTGGCGAGGTGCGGATTTAAAACCTGAATATCAGCACGACCGTATGGAAGCGGAGCATGAAAAACAGCCATATCGTTACTGAAAACAGTTGCTGTATTCTGGATCGCAAAGATCGTTTCATCGCCATCTGATGTACGAACGTAGTTCGATTTGATACTTGAGAACAATTCGTATGCACCAGAATTGATCACACGGTTAGCCTCGGTAGCAGCTTGAGCATAATTACCCATTACCAGGTGAACACGTGCCAACATACCACTTGCAACATAGGTATTGGCATAGAAGTCATTATAACCCGGTAATGCTGCTTTGGCAGCATTTAGATCTTCGAGTACCTGAGCATACACCTGAGCAACGGTACTGCGTGGAACTTGTAGAGTCTCATCCGCTGTACGAGTAGGTGTCAAGATAATAGGTACACCAGGGTTACTGGTTGGGCTACCATCGTTGTAGGCCTTACCAAAAACCATCACTAAATTGAAGTAAGCCACTCCGCGTAGGAATTTGGCTTCTGCTTCAACACGGTTACGTGTGGCTGTATCGCTACCAAATACATCAAGCGCTGAGAGAATGTTGTTTGCGCGATTGATGATGTTATAGCTAGAACCCCAATAGCCAGTTACAAAACTATTACTGATAAGGATTTGCTTGGTATTCACTTCACGAGGCTGTAAAAAGGTCCCGTTGAAGAAAATCTCATTAACAGGGGCTGCATAAATTTCTGTGAGATAGATATAACTACCTCCATATGCATTGGCCCCTCCTAAGGCAGAATATGCTCCAACAAGTGCATTCTTAACGTTATCTGGAGTGGATAGTGCAACGTCATCAGAAATAGATGCTTGTGGCTCAACATTGAGCGTATCACTACATCCCCACAGTGCAACACTGGTCATCAGTGCAAAGAGAAAAATATTAAGTCGTTTCATAGTAGTAAATGAATTCCTTGTTTATGGTTGAACTGTAGTGATTAGAAACCAATTTCAACACCAAAAGTGATGGTTTTTGACTGAGGTGCTGTATAGAAATCGGTACCTAATGAAATGTTACCGGCAAGGAAGTCAGTATTCATTTCAGGATCCCAACCTGGGTAGGTTGTCCATGTGAACAAGTTTACACCGGTTGCAAAAACACGCATTTTAGTTAGACCAATACTGTTGATCAGATTACGTGGTACCTGGTAGCCCAAAGTCACGTTTTTGAGACGCATGTATGAACCGTCAACTAAGTAACGGGTGGAGTGTTGATTACCGTTTGTGAGTAAGTAACGAGCCTCAGGTACGCTGGTATTACGATTACTTGAAGTCCAGCTATTCAGCTGATCGCGGGTTGAGTTATCTTCGTAGATACCATTACCACGGCTCCAGCGTCCGTGACCACCGATATACGCATCGTTACCTTCTACGAACTGTAACAAGACGTTCAGCTCAAGTCCTTTGTAGGAAAACGTATTGCCAAAGCCACCAATGTATTTTGGATTCGGGTTGCCAGCAACGCAACGAGTAGCTAGGTTGTAGTTGGTAGTAGTCTCTTTGAGAGCACTACATGTGTCATCGGTATAGATATTAAATAGGGCATTACCATTATCAGGATCAACACCGCCGTAGATCGGCATGAAGAAAACACCAATCGGCTGTCCTTCACGAGCGTGGTTGAATCCTCCTAAGCCTGCAGTGATTACCTGACCATCCAGGTTTGTCACTTTGTTCTCATTGTAGGAGAGGTTAAAGTTAGAATTCCAACGGAACTCCCCGGTAAAGTTGAAGGTGTTCAATCCAACTTCCCATCCTTTATTTTCCATGTTACCTACGTTACGTAGTGAAGTGCTGAATCCAGAACTTGATGGAATTTGAACACTTAGGAGAAGGTCTTCGGTTTTCTTGACATAGTAATCAAATTCACCAGTAATTCGGTTATTCACCAAACCAAAATCAATACCAACATTCACTTGACGTGTAGTTTCCCAGGTCAAATTTGGATTTGGAATCTGTGACGGTGCAATAGCTGATTGACCGGCGTAAGAACCACCACCCCAGAGACCGAGGTGTCCAAAGTTACCAATACCGGCATTACCTGTTACGCCGTAACTGGAACGTACTTTCAGATAAGGCAGATAGTAATTAAGACTCTGTGCGAAATCTTCTTCAGTTACAACCCATCCAAGAGATGCAGCTGGGAAGAAGCCATAGCGCTTGTCTTTACCGAAACGGGATGAACCGTCCACACGGCCACTCAATGACAAGAGATATTTATCTTTGAAGCCGTAATTACCACGTGCAAAATAGGACAAGAAACTATACTCAGAACCATTCGATGTTCCAGAGAGCACATTAGCTGCAGAGGTTAGGCGCTGGAAGGAATCGTTCGGGAAACCGGATGCAGCAGCAAGAGCATAGTTATAGTCATTGTACTGGTAGGTCATCCCTGCCGTAGCAGAGACTTTATTATCCTGACCGAAATTAGCGGAGTAGCTAAGGTAGTTGCTGGTTACATAAGAAGCTGTTTGCTGCCAGGCAACAGAGGCATAGCCACCGTTAGCTGCAGAAGCAAAACCACCTGCTGTTTTCGGACTGTACCATTGATCGTCTTTACCCGTAACAAGGTCACCAGAGAGTTCTGATTTTAATTCTAATTCAGGAAGGAACTTGTATACAAAATATGCGCTACCTGTGCTTCGCATGGTAGTAACGAAATACTTGGAGAAGTCACGGTGAATAATACCATTATAGTAATAGGTATCGTTGTTCAACTCGCTAGATGGAGTGTAACCATCCAATTGCTTCCAGTACTCAATACCATTTGGGTCCGGACCGAATCCCTCAGGATAATAAAGCGGTGCCATAGGCATCATCGCAATCAACTGGATAGGAGTAGAGAAAGCATTGTCGGTTGATAGGCGCTGGTGGAAGCTACGTCCCACATTCAGGTTCATTCCAACATTGATTTTCTGGGTAGCTTTGTGATCAACATTCAAACGACCCGTGATACGCTGAAAACGGTCGCGGATCAAGATACCATCCTGATCACTGTAGTGACCACTCATGAAGAAACGGGTAGCATCATTACCACCAGAAGCAGAAAGATCGTGGGAGAACATACCTGCATCCTGGAATGCGAGCGATTGCCAATCGGTATCGACAACGCAATTACCACCGCCACCAGGCTGACCGGTGAATACAGATGTGTATTGCGAATCGAGACACTGACGCCAGTTCGTACCAATGGCGTAATAGTCAAAGGTATCTTCTAAAATAATTACGCGGTTTTGAGAAAGTCCCTGGCTAGCACGAATACGATCGGTATTCTTGGCTGCCCCGTACATGTAGTTGATGTATTCTTTTGCATTCATCATTTCAACCGTACCAGTAGGCTCACTGAAACCTGTCTGATAGCTGTACGTAAAGTTGGTACGACCTGGACGACCCTGTTTGGTGGTGATCAACACTACTCCGTTAGCTGCACGTGATCCATAGATCGCAGCAGCAGAGGCATCTTTGAGGATCTGAATAGACTCAACATCGTTGAAGTTAAATTGAGCCATAGGGTTGGTAGATGCTGAACTCAATGAGAAGTCATCCATAACTACCGGAATACCATCCACAACATAGAGGGGTTGGTTACTGGCAGATACAGAGGAGGATCCGCGAACGCGAATCTGAATTCCCTGACCCAATTTTCCGTTGTTCTGCTGAACAAAAACACCAGAGACACGACCCTGCATGGCCGTTTCAACGGTGTTTACGGGCATTTTCTCAATTTGCTCGCCCGATACCTGTGAGATGGATCCGGTAATCGATGCACGTGATTGTGTACCAAATCCAACAACAATAAGTTCGTCGAGATTCAAGGTGGAAGACTCCATTTCAACGTTAAGCACAACATTTTGGCTACCCACAGTTACGGTGGTGCTGAATCGACGATAGCCGATAAAGCTCACTTGTACAGTGTAGGTTCCGGAGGGTACCTCAATCTCATAATTTCCGTTCATGTCGGTAGTAGCACCGCGGTTCAATTCAACGACAAACACGTTGGCTGTCGGAAGAACATCGCCTTTGGCTTTATCTGTGACACGACCCGTTAGCTTGAGTGACTGGGCAGATACCATGCCAACTGTTCCACCCAAGATGAGTAAGAACAAAAAGAATCGTATAAATCTGTTCATAGGGTTTTTTGGTTTTCTAGTGGATGAAATGCAAAAATGAGTGACGTATGACAACTCGTTTGACTTAAATACAGCCTCAAGAAGATGAGATAATGTCAACTCGATGGTTTTTACAACAACCTCATTAATAAGGACTTTTTTGCGAAATAGCAACAATCTGACAACATTGGCTTCATCATTTAGTTACATAAAGCTTGAATGTAGGGTAAATGTCAAAATTTCAAGGTTATAACACAGGGAGCACTGCACTATACTGGACAAACAATACATCAGAAATCATGATTGCGTGCACTGAGGGTGAATTAGTTACGAGCGAGTATGATTTATAGAACCTCCAAATAATCTGATCTAATTCATAAGACTACTGTATAAAGATCTTTTACAGGTCGCTGTTCTGTTTTAACACAGTTTGAAGATCGATCAGTGGTTTTGGATAAATAGCATAGGCCAGATCCTTGTCCGCGCGCTTCCACGGCTCAATGAGTAGATCGGTGGCGAGTGTCGAGATTTCAGGTATCCAATGTCTGATATAGCTGGCTTCAGGGTCATACATTTTATTTTGGCGTACGATATTAAAAAACCGAACCCTGGGGTCATTCCCCACACCGGCCACATAAGCCCAGTTCCCCCAATTACTCGCTACATCATAGTCGATGAGCTGACGCTCAAACCAATAGGCACAAGCCCTCCAATCAAGATGGAGATAATGCACGGCAAATGCGGCCACATTTTGACGACCCCGATTCGACATGAAACCAGTTTGCAACAGCTCGCGCATATTTGAGTCGATAAAGGGAATACCTGTCATGCCCTTTGTCCAGGCTTCAAACCAATCTGGACGATGTCTAGATGAAATAGGATGACCATTCAAACCTGACTTTTGAAACATAGCACTGCCATGTTGGAACATGGTAAAACGGAAGAAATCGCGCCAGAAAAGTTCAAAGATTAGCCAATAGGTCGACTCATTTGCCCCGCGTGAGTGTTCATACGTTCGCACAGACTCATAGATCATTCGAGGCGAGAGAGATCCATTCGATAACCAGGGCGACAACTTAGAGCTAAACCAATCTCCTAGTAAGCCATTTCTAGTTTCTTTGTATGATTTTAACAGATCACGGTCAAATAGATATGCCTGAATACGCTCCAAACCGGCCTTAGTTCCACCTTGGATACCTTTAGAGACTTGCATCTCTTCATCTAGATTGAGACCAATATGTTGACAGCCATCCGGAAGTGGTGGTAAGGTTGAAGGAGTATCAAAAGAAGGTCTAACCTTCCACTGTTTTTCCACTTTTTTACGAAAATCAGTAAAAACGAAGGGGATGGAATCCAAGGGCATTGGCAGGTCATCAGCATGAACTAGCGTGCGACCCCAAATACTGGTAACCTTGATTCCCATGGCCTCTGCAGCATCGGCGATACTGTCTTCGTATGCAATTTCTTCGGTTCCAGCCTCTTCTTCAAAGATGAGATGTTGGATAGCATACTGCTCAAATAAACTTCCCAATACATCAACAGGATTTCCACGAACAACGACTAGCTTTGATCCTAATGCGCATAATGCCTGATCCATATCGCGCAAACTTTCGAGAAGAAATTGTTTCCGGTGTTCACCTTGTCGAGAGAAACCCCAGCCAGAATTGGAATCCATGTTGGGATCAAGGATGTATACTGGTAATAGTCTTTTTGCCGACGAAGCCAGAACAAGTGCTTGATTATCTACGACTCTGAGGTCATTTCGAACCCAGTATAGCGTAGTGAGACCTGAATTATCGTTCGGCATCGATCAATTGATCCATGAGATCAATGGTTTTATTTACGCATCGTTCAATACCGCTCCCAAATCGGTATTGACCCAGAAGGTGTAAGCCTGGATTCAGGCGTTCAAATGAAGTAATAGCTTCACGAACCTGATCATAGGAATTCGTAAACTGAGGTATTGCCGCTGGCGAGGAAAAGGCTCTGACGTATGATGGATAAGCACCTACCCCCAGATAATGGTCTAAGTCTTTAAGAACTTTTGTTTTTACATGATTAATGGGTTGATGCGCAAACGCTGCATTTTCTGTTCCCCCTACGAAAACAGTGATTAAATTATATCCACCAGGTGTGCGCTCTTCAATAAAACTTGACGTGAACTGGACTCCCAGAAAGCTCTTTTGTTCTGATCTAGGCACGATAAAACCTGCTGAGTCAAGTTTGTGTTTGAGATCAGCCCACCTGAAACCCATGTTGAGAACGGTGAGTGGAGCATGCGGCATTGCAGCTATTGTTTGGAGCTGCGGATCTTTTTTGTCCCCTATAGTTATTTCCTCTAAGGCAGGTGCGGATGTTGCAAATACGACATGATCCGAAACGAGATAGCGATGTTCATCACCCAAGTCGATCGTAGTTAACCATTGATGTTGATGCTTTTTTACCTGAATGACCTTGGCGCTCAGAATTAATTCCTCTGAAAGGAGATCTGCAAGAGCTCCAACAATGGATGGAAGTCCAAATCGGAGAGCAACCATCGAGGTATTATCCAAATCTAATTTCCGTGCTTCAAAAACAGCAGAAATTGCCTTTGAAATAGATCGCTTAGATTGTGTTGCTTCAAATAGCTCGGGCATGGCATTACGAATACTTAATTCCTGCTCATTACCGCCAAAAAGTGCTTTTGAAAGGGGTTCAGCGAGAAGTGGACCCGCCTTAAGCCCAAAAAACGTTTCTAAAAAGCCCTCGATACTATCGTTCGTGGATATATTTTTTTTAATAAACCGACTAAAAAGAATGCGAAGGCGCATACCCATAGGTAAATAGGAAGACCATATGGCATCCTTAAGGGTATTGGGGATTCTGTGATACTTTTTGTTTTGGGCTAAGAACTTCTTTTTGTGGTGCGGCCCAAGCTCCATTACATCGTCTCTGAGTCCCAGTTCACCAATGAGTCGATTGATAACTGGATCGGCATAATTAATGAGACCATAACCACTTTCAGAAACCCAATTATCATCAACACTCCCCTGGATGAGTCCTCCTGGTTTTGAATCGGCTTCAAAAATGGAGACATCAAAACCATTCCGTTTGAGATGGTGTGCGGCAATTAAGCCTGTGATACCTGCACCAATAATTGCTACACTCTGTTTTTGTGACATGATTTGGGATAATGGCCACTCCAGAACAAGTAAAAAATCTGTTCAATTTACGATTTTATCCCTATTCCTTGATAGACAAAATTGGAAATGATTCGACATAAATAATACACATTGCGCATGCAGAGGCATTTTTTGATATAGAATTTTCAATTGCTTGCATTTTTTTTCTTGAATTTGTTGTTAATACTTGCAAAACATTATGAAAGTAATCAA
The DNA here is from genome assembly GCA_964640035.1 of uncultured Chitinophagales bacterium. Lineage (GTDB taxonomy): Bacteria > Bacteroidota > Rhodothermia > Balneolales > CAYWCV01 > CAYWCV01. The sequence goes on along the minus strand of CAZXGO010000003.1, from coordinate 30,703 downwards.
ATTACAAAACGCTCAAGTAGCGTCTCTCTTGATGAATAGTTTAAGGCAGTGCATTTGACCCGTGTACTGCCTTTTTTTTGTTAACTTCCCGTTCAATCTTTAATCAGAGAACCTATGAGTAGTTTCAGCGTCACGCACAAACAGCTTGAGCATCTGGATGTTTTAGAACTGAACGGTGAGCTAGATGCCCATACAGCGGCTCAGTTGGAAGAGTCCTTGCAGAACTTGTTAAATAAGAATAAGCACCGAATCATTGTGAATTGCACCCGGTTGGAGTATATCTCCAGCGCCGGCTTAGGTGTTTTTATGGCGTACATTGAAGATGTAAGAGGATTGGGTGGGGATATAAAACTCACCAATATGAATCCCAGAGTGTTTAATGTGTTTGATCTTCTGGGCTTCCCGACACTATATGATATTATGGATGATGAGAGTGATGCCGTTGCGCAATTCGCTAACCCGTCTTGATCTCGTGAAGTCGCCAAACACACAACATCTTTCCATCCCTGCTTCAACAGCGTATTTAGCGACTGTAAGGGACTTCGTTGGTACCCATGCCGCCAATTTTGGTTTTCAAGCATCCGATATTGATGCCATACGTCTGGCAGTAGATGAAGCCTGCACCAATGTCATTAAACATGCTTATGAATATGATGATTCCAGACAAGTGATGGTTTATGTAGGAACAAAAAACGCACAATTTTGGGTCAGTATCATAGATCGTGGCAGAACATTCGACTATGAAATGTACATCGAACCAGATATCAAAGAACGGATAAAATTAAAAAAACGTGGTGGAGTCGGTGTCTACCTTATTCGTCAACTCATGGATGAGGTTATGTACAGTCATTCGGATGGGGTAAACGAAATTCGTATGATTAAACATAAACTGTGAACCCGTGCCTGAGAGCGTTCAACAAGAGTTTGATGAAAGGCGGAGTCAATTTGAGTTAAAAACACTCATTGACTCCTCAAAACTAATCCTAGAAAGTCAGGATTTAGCCTTCATTTTAAATACCCTCTTGTTCATGATTATGGGGAAATTAATGCTCACCAGGGCGCTGATCCTCATTAAAAAAAGCGACGCAGAGCTCTACGAGGTTGCACAAACAAAAGGGAAAAGCCATTTTAAGATAGGCCAGGAAATCCATTTTGAAGGTTTAACACCATCTACATCCGGACCAAGTGTTCTTATGTCAGACCAACATCGTGAAACCTACCCTTTGGTTTTAAAGAATGAGGGGTATCGGACGATGGTAGCACTAAAAACGAACACGGAGCATCTGGGCTGGCTGTGTCTGGGCGAAAAACCTAATGGTTTACCCATCAGTAATCGAGAATTGGAGTTTCTTGAAACAGTTGTGATCCTTCCATCAGTAGCCATCTCAAATACCCAGCTCATCGATGAGCTAAAGAAGACGAATAGAACCCTGGATTCAAAGGTTCAGGAACTTCATACCCTATTTGACCTAAGTAAAGAGTTCAGTCAGAGCGTGGATCGGGATCAAATCCTGAGGATCTTTAAGTATGCCTTAATGGGACAAATGGGAATTCGCGCATTTTACCTGGCCATTGAACGAAATCAGAAGCTCGAGATTATTTGTGATAATGCCTTGAAGGTTGTTCCAGAGCAAGCTGAACTCAGGGATATCTTTACTATGGAAGAGGCTGTTATTCATGTGGACGATTATCCTGATGCCCCTGCTGTCTTACGTACGAATGGTATAAGCCTAGTACTTCAATTACGCCTGCAAGATCAGCGTGTTGCAAGTTTGTGCCTAGGGAATCGCTTACGGGGTGAGGTCTACGATAAGGCTTCGATCGATTTCCTGATCTCGCTGGGCAGTTTAGTACTAATGTCGGTGCAAAAGACCTATCTGATTGAAGCACGAGTCGAAAAGGAACGCATGGAGAAAGAGCTGGATCTGGCTCGAAATATCCAACATGCTCTGTTGCCATCCCAACTCCCGGATATGAGTCCGGTACAGATATCAGCCAGGAACATCCCTTCCCGTCAGGTCGGAGGCGACTATTATGACGTGATTCGAATTGGGGATAAACGCTTCCTGATCGCCATTGCAGATGTTACGGGCAAGGGGGTACCGGCTTCGTTAATTATGGCAAACATTCAGGCAATGGTGCATATGTTAGCCCCTCTGGATATGCCACTAGAAGAAAAAACTTCTCGAATCAATGAGGTGATCTATCAAAATACCACTAGTGATACCTTTGTGACTTTTTTTTGGGGGGTGATCGATTGTGCGACTCTAGACCTGGAATATGTGAATGCTGGCCATAATCCGCCCCTGCTTTTTAGGGATACCATCCCCAGCCCTATGGAACTGAATAAAGGTGGACTCATCCTGGGTGCACTTCCCACTATGGTACCATATGTTTCGGATAGCGTGCGGTTATTGTCTGGTGATCAGCTGATCCTATTCACAGATGGTATAACGGAGGCCATGAATGCCTCAGAAGAAGAATTCGGGGAAGATCGACTTATTTCCATTGTGCGCAACCATCGTGCATCATCGGCCGAAGAAATCTCTGATGCTATTATTAAAGCTATAGACACCCATTGTAAGGGTGCCTATTCCGATGACGTAACCCTGGTAAGCATGATTGTGCATGCATAGTAACATCAATATGCGAGTTTTAATCTTTTTGGGCTTGTGTAATTTTAAGGTTGACCTTGAAACTCGTTTGAATACATTGAAATTCATCCTGTTTAGCCTATTTCTATGGTTTGTGGCTCAGCCCACAGTAGCGCAAATCACCGGCAAGGTAATTGGATCGGAAGGAAAGCCCGTTCCAAATGTGAATATTACAATTGAGGGTACTCAAAAAGGGGCTACGACCGATAAACAGGGCAATTTCAGTATTAAGGTGGATGCTTTTCCTACGTATCTGATTTTTTCAAGTGTCGGATATGAAAAACGTCGAATTGAATTCGCCCAGGAAGATAAGGGCATCATTGTACTGATGAATACTTCAACCCTTGTAAGTCCAAGCGTATTTGTAGAAGGCGGAAGAATTACCTCTACGAGCAATGAACGTAGTACTATTCCCATTACATCACTTACTGGTACCGATTTAGCGATCAAACAAAACGCTACTGCGGCAGATCTGTTACGTTCGGAACCAGGGGTGTACATTCAACAAACCACACCGGGTCAAGGGAGTGTTTACGTCAGAGGGCGCGCAGGCAGAGATGTTCTGTATCTGTTTAACGGCTTGCGAATGAATCCCTCTTTCGTTCGTTCGGGCCAAAATCAATATTTCGGGGCTATTGATCCGTTTGCTGTTGGACGCATGGATGTATTCAGAGGACCAATATCAACCTTCTATGGGAGTGATGCGCTCACGGGTGGTGTGAATATTGATCCCTTATCGAGTCAGTTATCCGAAGAGTCGGAATGGACCTACACAGTAAAAAGTCAGATGAATTTTGGCGGTAATGGAGAGACCTCTCTTCATGCAGGCGTGGGAAATAATGGACCGGATTTTTCCTGGCAAACTTCAGGCACCTTAAGGTACTTTCAATATTATCAGATGAGTCCAAACAAGCAGGATCGTCTGTGGTTTCCATATACCGAGCGTCTGGAAGATGCTGATTTTTCTTTCCAGTCAATGAACAGTTCCATGCAGTGGCAAATCTCGAAGAGGAATCGTTTGCATGCTCTCTTCTATCACGGTGTAGTACCCAAAGCACCACGATGGGACAGAATGATAATTGGGTATTCGGAATCAGACCGCCCTGCTCGATACTACGATTCAAACACCTATCCTCTGGCCTTTAGTGCGGCTCAGGTGGAGTGGAGTTATGCCGCTCCGATGCGATGGCTTAATTCGATACGAGTACACTTAGGATATCATCGACTCAAGGATTTTCGTAGATCTGTATCCTTTGCAGAAGCACCTAGTTGGGATAATCCATCTCTGATTGGGTTACCCGAACAAGCAAGCCTCCACGACAACAATCGTAGTGATCAATTTCATGTGTCGGCTGATATGCGCTCACTGATCGGTAAACGAGTTCTCTTGCGTTGGGGAGGAGATATCAGTTATGACCTGACGAATAGCGAGCAGTACCTTGAAGATGATTACAGTGCATTGAGGCAAGAGTATATTCCCAGATTTCCGGATGGTTCAACATATTTTCAAAGTGGTATCTTCGCGCATATTTCGCATTATAGCACGGGAAGAATGCATCTGGAAGGGGGGCTGCGTTTTTCAAATGCCTATGCCCATCTTCCTATGGAAGGCTTAGACTCAGAACGGGGCTTTGATCCCTATTCGAAGTGGTTTTCGCAGCTGACAGCGAGCACTGGAGCTAGTTATAAGATTGGGGATCAGTTCTATGTGCTGGCAAATCTTGGTTCAGGTTTCCGTGCTCCAAATATTGCAGATCTCTCTGAACTGGGCATACGTCGTTCCAATGTATACCAAGTTGCCAATCCGGATTTAAAGCCTGAACAATCGGTGAATATCGATGTTGGGATGCGTTATCGCTCAGCGGTTATCGACACGGAGTGGAGTGTATTCCTGATTAACTATTTCAATAAAATTAGTAATCAGTTTACTGGGAATATTGTTGATTCCAGAGGTCAACGGGTTGAAACATCGCTTACTCCACAGGCTGGTAATGAGTTGTATTATGAGGCGATCTCATCGAATGCTGATTCTAAATACCTCAATGGAGTCGAGGCTCGCTTTCGCTATGCTGTGATTCGGGGTCTTGATGCCGGTTTTGTCGGAAACATACTCGTGGGTAGAGTGAGGGATTCAGAGGGAGTACGTGATTATATCGACCGTCTTCCGCCTGCAAACGGACTCTTTTTCGCAGAATTTAAGGCACTTAACCAGCGATTGATCGTGCGACCACAGGGTAGATTTGCTCTAAAGAAGACGCAGCTATCTATCGAAGAGCAATCGGATAATCGGATTAATCCGGAAGGAACCCCGGCTTTTCTGAACCTTCAAGTGGTTTCTGTTCTAAGATTAAGCGATGACGTAGAGCTTAGCGTATTTGCCGATAATCTTGCAAATCAGGTCTATCGTGAGCACGGTAGCAGTTTACATGGGATGGCCCGAAATCTTACCGTGCGCTTAAATTACGCTTTTTGATCGGTGCTTATTTGTTTAATACGGCTAAACCAGGCCAACATGAGCCCGACCACAATAATACTCATGGCAACAAAAGACATGAGTGAAGGGACTTCTGAAAATAGCAGGATTGCAAAACCTGTTGCGAGGATGGGTTCAACCAGAATACTCATGGATAACATGGTTGGTTGAACATATTTAACAGCATAATTCATGGCGCCATGCCCAATGAGCTGTGGCCCCAGGGCAAGGCCGATCGACGCTATCCAGAACATGGAGCCTTCACCCATTGGGAAGCCAGACATTGCGAAAATGATCACACAGAAGATAGCAGACCACATGTAGACAGGGAAAATATACTCCAGCCAACCCGCTTTCTTTCGAAGTTCCTGACCAATGAGGATATAGACCACAAAAGCCACGGCAGCCAGAAAAGCCAGGGTGTTCCCCAGAAGTGGCTGTGAACCGATTGAGGAAGATTGATCAGTAAGACCGAGCAGTGCAGAACCAACAAAAGCAGTGATGACTCCTAACCATACACCTCCAGCAAATCGGAAGTTGAATAATAATCGCTCCGCAATGATTAAAATAATGGGATGGATACAGACCAAAACTGATGCTGAAGCGACGGAGGTATACGACAAAGAAGCCGTCCAAAGAGTAAAATGTAGGCCTAGAGAGATACCTGCAAGTGCAAAATAAACTCCCTCTTTACCTGTAAAGAGTGTTCTTTGCGATGCTGGTCGTAACCAATAAAATGGGAGCAGAAAGAAAAGGGCACCAACCGTTCTGACCATTACAACCGCTGAGGGATCTGCATCAGCCAATCGCACGAGAATGGCAGCAAGACCAAATGTTATGAGTCCTGCTACTAAGCTTAATGCGATACGGAGTACAGGTGGTTTAGTCAAAATATCCTAGCGAAGGCGATCCATAGAGCGAACAAGCTGCTCATCTTTTCGAATAAAAATCAACGCAATGATCATCAATAGAAAGGCCAAAAGAAGAAGCACGAGAGAAAGTGCTTCATCAATTAAATTGATATGAAATCCTCCCATAGAGAATAAGACGCCAACACTGGATCCAAGTCCTAGGATTTGAAAGAGAAGGGATCGGCGTAACCAGACCATTTGATTCGTGCGCTGGCGATACATAAAAATGATGATGATATTCAAAACACTAGCGATCCCGATTCCAGCAGCGATCCCTGAGGAGATCCATGAAGCTGGGTCCTCAAGGGCACGGCTGAACAATGGGGAAAAAAAGTATACAGCGTTCAGAACAACAGCAAGAAAGAGAAACATATGTTGAATACGTTGAATCACGAGGCTATGGTTTTTGAGCACTAGGTGGGTTTTACAAAGATACCACTTTTTGATCCTGTACTTGCAAATACCTCGTCACTGATCTTTTCATCTACCGATTTTCCATTTCTTGGAGCATCAGAGGTACTACTTTTGAGCTCGTTTGTCTTGCTCTGATTTTTGATGAAGAAGTAATTCTTCATTTTCCGCTCAAAAGAATCCATCAAGGAGTAGAGCACCGGAACCAGGATCAAGGTGATTGCCGTTGAAAAAATGAGTCCTGCAATAACAGCAATAGCCATCGGAGCCCACCAAGCCGCTTGAACACCACCAGAATAGACATATAAGTGGGTATTTGTGAAGAAGTCGACTGGATTAGTAAAGTAAGAGAAGAAATCGATGTTAAAACCTATGGCGAGTGGAACTAGTCCTAAAACCGTGGTCACTGCAGTCAAAACAACCGGTCTTAAACGAGTTTTACCCGCCTGAGTAAGGGCATCATAGACGGAATATCCGTCACGTGATCGAAGTAGATCCACATAGTCAATCAAAACAATGGCGTTATTAACGACCACTCCGGCGAGAGATATAATTCCAATACCGGTCATAATGACACCAAAAGGCATGTTGAAAAATACTAATCCAAAAAGCACGCCACTGATCGACATGATCACAGAAGTAAGAACAATCAGAGGTTTATAGACGGAGTTAAACTGGGACACTAAAATGAAGGTGATTAAGAAGACAGCAATCAGGAAAGCCATTGTTAAGAAGTCCTGAGCTTTTTGCTGTTCTTCTTGTTGACCTGTCCAGTTAGCAGCAACGCCTGCCGGTAAGGTTTGAACGAACTCATCAAGAACTGATTTTACCTCATCGAGCACTTCATTTGCCTGAAATTCGGGTTTTACATCTGCACGAACGGTAATTACACGTTCCATATCAATACGATTTACTCCACCAGGACTTTTGTCAATATTCCAGGTTGCGATGGAACTTAACGGTATCTGACGACCTTTTTCAGCCATGACGGTCAGATCACCAATTTGAGCAAGATCACCACGATATTGTTCTGCGAGGCGCACCGTTATATCATACTCATCTTTACCATCCCGAAATGTAGAGGCTTCGACACCATTGATGGCGCTTCGAACTGTCATCCCTACCTTATTTGTATTCAAGCCATATTTGGCAGCAAGTTCTCGGTTAACATCTACCCTAAGTTCAGGACGCGAATCAGGTAAATCGGTTTCAAGACCCTCGAGTTTGACGTATACTGGATGATTTTGAAGGATACGCAGCGCTTCGTTTGATAATGCGGTGATTTGAGACAGGTTCTTACCATTAATTTCAAGATTAATAGGTTTTCCTGTAGGTGGGCCATTTTGTTCTTTTTCGATAAAGACCTTTGCGCCCACTATATATAAACCAAGGTTATTTTGTAGCCAATCAAGTGCTTCGAAAGTATCATGATTACGCTCATTGTATTCCTTCATGTTGATGACAACGGTACCGTATTGAGTGGATGAACCACCACCCTGAAATCCACTAGCTATTTTAGATCCGGAGGTTGCCACTAAAGATTTCACATCTTCCATCTGAGGCATCTCGCGAACTTTGTGTTCAACCTTTTGCACAATTTGGTCTGTGTATCCGGCATTGGTTCCAACAGGTGCATCTACCTGAGCATAAATCGTAGTTGGGGGAATGTTTTCAGGAAAGAATTCCACTCCATGATTGAAGAATCCAAAAACAACAAAACTACTCACAAGAACTAGAAATGAGATACCCACAGTGGTTATACGATGAGCCAGTGCCCATTTCAGTGAACGGAGATAGGCATCTATCATACGATTGATGCCTACTGCCTGCCATTTTGCAGCAATTTTACTGAAAATAAAAATATGAAGGACATACAGGATACCAGCGGTTAAAAGCGCTAAGCCCCAGGTAACCGGGTTAATCACCAACAGGGTAATAGTGAAGATCGAAACTACGATGAGAATGGTGTTACGACCTTTTTTGGACATCGAAGGTTTTGTAGAATCAGTACCCTCACGCGTCATATAGAGTGCGCAAAGAACGGGATTGATCACTAAGCCAACAAACAGGGAACTCGACAAGGTGATGATCAGGGTCAATGGTAAAAAACCCATAAACTCACCCACAATTCCGGGCCAAAAAAGCATTGGGAAAAAAGCTGCAAGCGTGGTTAGGGTACCTGAAATGATGGGAATTGCCACTTCTCCGGTCCCTTTTTTGGCTGCTTCGAAGTTGTCGTACCCTTCTTCGATATAACGATAGATATTCTCAACAACTACGATGGCATTATCAACTAACATCCCCAAGGCTAATATTAGCGAGAATAGGACAATCATATTTAGTGTGATACCCATTGCTTGAAGAATAATAAACGACAGGAGCATCGACATAGGGATGGCTATTCCCACAAATGATGAGTTTCTAACTCCCAGAAAGAATAAGAGCACCATAACCACTAAAATCAAACCCGAAACGATGTTATTCTCCAAGCTGCTCACCATTTCAGAAATTTCGGTACTCTGATCGTTCGTGATGCTGACGACCGTGGTTGCGGGGTAAGAAGCCAATGATTCGTCGACGATCTTTTTTACTGATTCTGCTGTCTCGATGATATTCTGGCCAACTCGTTTTTTTACGGAAAGGGTAATTACGGGACTTGCATCCAACCGTGCGAAGGTTTCTCTGTCTTTGTAGCCATAATCCACCGTTGCCACATCTTTGATATAAATGGGGCGATCATCAGGAGCTTTGACGACAATGTTTTCGATCAGTTGTGGATCTGTATACTCACCTGGAACCCGGACTAGAAATTTCTTATTCCCAACATCAATACCACCACCAGGAATAGTGACATTTTCGTTGGATATGGCGTCTGTAACGTCAGTAAAGCTGATCCCGTAGTACTTCAGCAGATTCAAATCGACATCAACTTTCACTTCGCGCTCCAAACCACCCGCAAGATCTACTTCCAATACTGATGGGATAGCCTCAATTCGATCCTGCATATCTTCGGCCACTTTTTTGAGACGATCTAAGCTATATTGACCACTGATATTTACCTGCATGATGGGGAATTCAGAGATGTTGATCTCTTGAACAATGGGCTCTTCTGCCGCAGGTGGTAGATTGGGACGAGCGAGATCAACCTTTTCACGCACTTTTTGGAGCGCTTCGCTCATGTCTATCCCAGTTTCAAACTCAACATTGATACTCGAATAACCCTCTGTGGTTGTCGACATCATTTTTTTGATGTCGGCAATTTCATTGATTTTCTCTTCCAGCTTTTGCGTAACCAAACTCTCCATGTCTTCTGGTGCAACACCAGGGTAAACGGTGACAATAAATACATTTGGAATCTTAATATCTGGAGAGGATTCCTTGGGGAGATTGATGTACGAGATTAGACCCAGAATGGCAATCAATACGATCATGACCATCACGCTCGTATTTTGGTTTACTGCCAAGGTACTAAGTTTGAACTCTTTACGATCTTGACCTTGCTGATTCATGATTATTCTCTATAAAGGGTTTAACAAGGTATGTTACTGATTTGATCCTGCGACTGCAGACGTATTGTCGATAACCCGGATTTTCGTCATGTTTTCAACGGCTGATGCTCCGGTTGTGATCACCTGATCACCCACGTTTAATCCTTCGGTAATGACGACCCTATTATTGAAGAGCGAACCCGTCTTCACCTGAACGGCTTTAGCGATCGATTGTCCGCTTTCATCTTTGGAAACAACATACACCTGGTAACCGTCTTCATTTCGAAACACGTATTCCTGGTTCATGACAATCACATTGCTGAAGGATTGTGTACGTAATTTGACATTTGAGATCATATCTATCTTATACTTGTTGTTTCGATTGGGAATACTGATTTCAACATCAAAGGTTCGTGATTGAGGGTCGATACTATTGGCTACGAACGAAATTTTACCGGAGATCTTTTCATTTTGATACTCTTCAAAGCTTATCTCAACGGAGTCGCCCGCCTTCACAGATCCGGCATAACGACCAGGCACACCTGCTCTCACGCGAACGGATCCGTCTGAAATGAGTCGAACAACAGGTGTACCAGGTGCTACGGTAACACCGATTTCACTGTAGATATCTTCTACAACGGCACTGAAAGGAGCCCTTAGCGTTGTACGATCGAGTTGAAGTTGTAATACGTTGAGATTGGCTTCTGCTTGTTCCCAGCTTGTTTTTGCTGTGATCAAATCGAGCTCTGATCCAATACGATCCTCATCCCATATTTTTTTTCTTCTGAGATAGTTTTCTTTTGCGTTCTCATGTTGTGCCTTCGCACGATCACGCTCCAGTGTCAGGATTTGGTCATCGATTTTAGCAATAGGTGCACCTTTAGGTACCCTGGTTCCCCTTGATACTAAAAGCTTAGTGATTCTACCACTTACCTCGGCTGACAGAGAAATGTCTTCGGAGGCTTTCACGGTTCCTACAAGATTGAGATAATCCTGAAAGGGTTCGGATTTTATTGTAATAGCCTCAACATTAACTACACGTACCTGGGAACTCTGGACGGTTGAGCTTGCATCCTTGGTGGATTCAGCGGGCTCACCGGAGCATGAAGTCAGGGTTATGAGGACAAAAAATAAAGATGCTTTTTTTATGAGGGTTGTCATTGTGAAAAGATGATAATGTGGATGAAATCAATTTGAAACAAAAGGCACTCTTCCTAGCGCCTGATCGTAACTCGCCTTTGAACTCAAATATTGATAGACGAGAGTAGCAAGGTTAAGTTCCGCCTGACGAAGTTGAAGTTCGGCCTCGGTAACATCCAGTTGGCTACCTATACCGTTGTTGAAACGCGATAAAGCGCGCTCATACCCTTTACGTGCTAAATCGACCCCTTCTTTCGTTGAGGGGAGGATCTCAAATATCTGAAGGATATCTTCTGTGGTTGTAATAAGCTCATTTTTGGCACGCTGATCCAAAAATTCGTATTGAACTTCTAAATCTTTTCTGGCAATTACAGCGCGTTGAACATTTACATTCCGTCGCATTCCATCAAATAAGGGCATGCTTGCAGAAAGACCTAAGGTTTGGAAACGGGCTCTGGTATCACTTTCGCCAAAGAAGATAGGTCTTCCTGATTGGGCTGCCGACCAACGAAGATTGTAGGTCGCGGAAATATTGGGGAGATAAACAGATTTTTCGGCCGCAATTTCCTTTTTCTTGAGCTGAATCTGGTAGTCTAGCACGCGTAGATCTCCTCTAAATTTGTCTAAGTCCACAATTTCACTGGATCTTAATAGAGGCGAAAAAGGAGTACGATTTGAGATTTCAAGAATAGATGTATTCGCTTCGCTTGATGATTCAGTTGTTAAAATATCATACGATGACAGATCGCCAAGAAGGTCAAGTGGGGTATCTAGAGGGAGGCCGATGATGATTTTCACACTTCGCAAGGCTTCACTAAGCTGGTTCTCGACTTGAAGTACTTTAGGCTCTTCATTTTTGACTTGAACCTGTAAACGTAATACCTCATACTCATCGATGATCCCAGATTTTGATCGTGCTACATTATCATCTAGATTCGCCTTGAGTCGCTCGAGGCTCGCACGTTGAAGATCCAATTGCTGCTTAGATAGTAAGACGGCATAATAGGCTTGACGAATTTGGGTTACAACCTGTTGAGAGGTCGCCCGAAAGTTCTCAAGCTGCGCAATTCTGAAAACAGTAGAGGTACTTATTCCTATAAAAGCCTGACCTCTGAAAAGGGTTTGTCGAACCGTAAAGCCGCCATCCCAGGAGTTGTCGGTTCCAAAGGCAATGGGTACTAAGGTACCGGGTTCGCCTCCAAAAAATTCTCCAGGCACAAAATTGACTGGGATCTCCATATTACGTGTGTAACCTAAATCTGAGCTTATTGTGGGGAGGACTTCAGCCCAGGCTAGATTCTCGAGTTGATCGGCATCCTTAACACTCAATAGTGCACGACGCATATCTGGGGCATTGGCTAATGCCATTTCAATAGCCTTACTAAGATCGAGAGTAATGACTGAATCCTTGTGTTGCTGAGCTTTCGAATCAGTAAAGAGGATGAAGGTCAACAAAAGCGCGATAATAAATCGAATATGCATAGATCTGTAGATATGTCGTCGATGATGGTTGGGTAGTAAGACTAGTTTTTAGAAGTGTGACTAAGACCATTTAGAACCAAATCAATGTAATGGGGTACCAGGTCATCAAAGTTTATCTCCGTTAGTATGGGCATGTTTTGGCCACGATGTTTCATCGTATAGAGTTGGATAATCCCGCGCATGCTACTCCAAAGCATGACAGCCAGCTCTCGGGGGGGATATTGAGCACGAATGGAGCCATCATTTATCCCTTTTTGAATGGCAAGAATGGTCAAATCGAACAGACCATCACCCAGGGTATGACACCAGGCGCAGACCTCACTGTCCAGGGTATCCCCGTCATAATGGTTCATTTCGTAATGAAGCGTAGCCTTGTAGTGATCTGGATAATCCCTGGCAAAATCAAAATACGATTGACCCATGGAGCGAATGAGATCTAGCCCATTCTTTGAAGATGCAACATCAGCATTAAACTTATTGTGCAACATGGTTAATCCACGTCCACAGATCGCCATATAAAGTTCAGCTTTGCTCTTAAAGTATAGATACAGCGTGCCTTTGCTTAGTTCGGCTAAGTCTGCAATCTCATCCATTGTAGACGCCTCGATCCCCTTTGAGAAAAAGACGTGTTCAGCAGCATCGATAATAGTAGAGCGACGTAACTCGCGTTCACGCTCTTTTCGCTCGGCAATACCCATATTTCGATGATAAATGACTGATAGTCAGTAAATATACGATTGATTATTCATTAGTGAATGATCCAATACGTAAATAGCCGACAAAAAGTTTCCGGTCAGCTCAAAAAACTGGTACCTTTACGAAAATTTTTGCCCAAGTGAAGAAAACGTTCCTACTTGACCTCCTGCTGTTGACCGTAGTTGCAGTATGGGGTGCCAATTTTGCTGTTGTTAAATATAGTCTCCAGGAGGTGAGTCCGATGGCTTTCAATAGCCTACGATTCATGGTAGCTATCGTAGTTATGTGGGCGCTGGTGATCCACAGAGGCAGTAATGTGCAGCTGGTGAAAGCCGATATGTGGCCTCTTATAGGCTTGGGCTTATTGGGTAATTTTCTGTATCAGCTCGCATTTATTGTAGGCATTGAATGGAGTTATTCCGCCAATGCAGCTGTCTTGCTGGGCTCCGGACCCATGTATGTAGCCCTTATTTCGCATTTCTTCTATAAAAACAGCGTCAGTAGAGGGCAGATACTGGGAATACTGTTGGGATTTATGGGGGTACTTATCCTCATTTTTGGAAAAGAAAATCTTGCCATAAACGGACTTTCGGGCTGGGGCGATGCCCTTTTATTTGCTGCGGCTCTGTGTTGGGCATTTACTAGCGTGTTATCCATCAACTACTTAAAAAGGTATAAGCCTTTGGATCTTGCGGTAATTAGTATGACAACCGGTGGTCTGGCGATTATCCTGGCGGGTTTGCCTTGGGTTCTGGAGGTTGATTTTGTTTCCTTGAGTGGTAAAGCTTGGGCGGGCATACTTTATAGTGGAGCCTTATCGATTGCACTCTCATATGTGATCTGGAATCTTGCCTTAAGTAAGGTAGGCGCAGTGAGGACAACTGCATTTCAAAATTTTGTACCTATGTTTGGGGTATTATTTGGCTTTCTCATATTAGATGAGCGTTTGTCGTTATGGCAATATCTAGGCGCGATCATGGTTATAACCGGTGTAATTTTTACCCGGATATTTAAGGAACCTCAGTCTACTTCTGCTGAGAGCAAATAAGCCCGGTATTTTTACTATCTTAGCATATTGTCATGAAACATTTATAGGTTTCATTTAACATCGTCTCAATCTATGAGTTTGAAAAAAAAATTTTCCCTGTTAACCAAACTTGGAATCATCCTCCTCATTTTTGGTTCTTCCGTTGATTACTCATTCTCGCAGGGAGCACAAAGCTCAAGACCCAATAAGCTACAATTCGAATACGACCCTACAATGGGTAACATATTCTACATTGACATTTTGGGGATGGAATCATCACTTCAGTTGTTTGCGCCTGGAACTGTAATCAATCCAAACGAATACATATTAGGTACAAACGACCTTTTGGGAGTCGTGATTAGTGGTACCATCACCTTGAACTACCGGGCATTAGGAGTGAATGCTGAGGGAGAAGTAATCATACCCTCTGTAGGTACAATAAAAGTCGGTGGTTTAAGTCTAAATGATGCCCGATCCGTTATCGAGGATGCTGTTCAGCGAAAGTATCGTAATGTCCAGGTTGCCGTTTCGATCGATAAACCCAGGCCACTGGCGATTTACATTAGTGGAGATATTCCCTACCCAGGAAGAGTTTCCGTTCCGTACGGTACGCGCTTAGATGTTCCACTATTACGATCTATTTTTGAGTACAGAGGCCCAGAACAGGAAGTATCAACCGGTACCTCATTAACAAAAATTTTATATCCCTCGTTTTCTGAGTTCCCTGGCATGAATGAACGAGCAGAGGACTACGGAAATGGTGTAATTGCCAAACCCGTCACATCTGTAGGCAAATTATTGCGCGACCGAAACTATCAGCTCAGATCCGTTGAAATACGTCGGGCTGACGGTTCCGTGGTGAACGCAGATATGTTCCATTACTTTTATGGCGGCGACACAGAATCTAATCCTGTTTTATTAAACGGGGATCATATTGTTATCACGAAAACAAAAGAGGCTGATTCTGAAGTCAGTATTTCCGGAGCAGTAAACTTTAGCCTAAGCCTGCCCCATCGCCATGATGATACGATAGAAAAACTATTGACTATCGCGGGAGGGTTTTCAAGTAATGCAGATACCAACTATGTGATTTTGATGAGGCCAGGTATCGCTTCGATCGAACGTATTGAGGTAAAAAAGGACTCCGATGAGTTTCGTTCGATGAAAGTGTATCCTTTTGATCGAATCATTGTTCCCAGCAGACCCATTGACGATCGCTTGTACTCTGCTACAGTAGTTGGTCAGGTAGGAAATGTCGGCATTTATCCGATTCGCGAGGGTACAACCACAGCCTATGATTTGATTCAGATGGCTGGTGGCACAATCCCTGATGCTTTATCTAAAGGGGCTTATATCAAACGCAATAAGGAAAGTGTTCAGGATCACCCAAGTTTAGACAACACGATGTTCAGAGATCTGATGCGTGGTTCTGATCAAATGATACAAGGTTTGAGCTGGCTCGAGCTTGAACAGCGTGCTCGCAAGAATCGAATCTTTTTGGATCTAAACGACCAAAACCAACTTAAACGAATCACCTTGATGGATGGTGACAGCCTCGTTGTTCCTCGAGATCTGAAAAGTATCTATGTATATGGTCAGGTTGCTAAACCCGGCTTTTTAAATTATCAATCAGGCCTGAGCTACGATGAATATATTGCACAGTCAGGAGGATTGGCATTGTCATCAAATCCTAAGAAAGTATACGTTATAAAGGCAGGCAGTCTGGCCTGGATAGAGGCCTCTGAAGCCATTATTGAATCGGGAGATATGATTTATGTAGATCGTGTGATGTTGGATGATAACATTCAAAGACGAGCTTTTATCAGACAAAGTCAGTCTCTATACACCTCTATCGTGCTGTCGCTTGTGACAACTACGTTAACCGTAATATCATTTTTTAGAAATTAAAATGGCTGATATAAACGAGCAAAAAACCGGCTTCAAGTCTTTGAGTGGCGTAGATCTGCTCAAATATTGGTACGCCAATAGAAAGAAAATCATCCTCATTTCTGCTCTTTTTGGAGTATTAGCAGTGGTAGGTAGTTTATTACTGCCCAACGAATTCAGATCGTCGGCTACCGTCTTTACAGCCAACACACCAGCCGTTGGTATTGATATGCTTAGCAGAAGTTCAAGTTTGGGTGGACTCGCTGGAAGTCTGCTCAGAACCAGAACAAGTGCCTTTGACCGCTTTCTTGTCTTATTGGAATCTCAAACAGTAAACAGAAAGGTGATCGAAAAATTTAATTTGATCGACGTATATGAGGTTGCTGAGAATAAGTATCCCTTGATTGATGCCACGAAAACCCTCCAAAAAAACACCAATTTTGAAACCTTTGAAGAAGGGTATCTCATCATCGAAGTCTGGGATGAAGATCCCGATCGAGCAAAGGAGATGGCAGACTTTTATGTAGACCTTGTTAACGATTATAATATCGAATTAGCGACTACAGAGGCAACTCGATTCAGAGAATACATTGAAGGGAAATACAATGAGACATTAGCTCAGGTGGATAGCCTTCAAACGCGAGCCATGGAATTTCAAAAAAAATATGGCGTCGTTGAATTTCAAGCTCAGGCAGAGGAATATATGTCTGCTGTAGCGATGGCCACCGCCTTAGTGTTAGAGTCTGAAGTAAAGCTAAAAATGATTGGTGATATGGCTAAAGAGGAAAACCCCATTTATCAGCGCCAACTTCAGGAATTGAATATCCTCCGTGAAAACCTGAATAAATTATACACCAATGATAATCCCAACGATATCATTCTTAACTACGGGGATATACCGGAGATTTCAACCAATTATGTGAGAATTTTAGGGGAGGCTGAGGTCATGCAGGAGCTCTTGAAATACCTGGTGCCTATCTACGAAAATGCACGTATGGAGGAGACAAAGGCTATTCCTGGATTAGTCGTCGTTGATGCCCCTACTGTGGCTGAGCGTAAAGATCGTCCGAAACGATCCATTATTGTAATTGGTGTTTTTATGTCTTCGGTATTTTTGATCTTAGTCTATTATGCAGTTCAGCTTCTGCTTTATCGCAACCGGTCATTTATCGATCATATAAAGGCCTAATCCACACCGATGGACACCACCTACCCATCCGATAAGATTGGCTGGCTGGTTTTTTCGGCTGTCGTGGGCCTACTTAGTGTCTGGAGTATTTTTGCCCTTGCTGAATTTGCAGGGCTCTTTTTATTCGTTCTGGCCGCCATTCCTGTAGCGCTATATGCCGTTTTCAAAGAGAAGGCGTTGGTTTCATACACCTTGATCTTCTTTTCGCTACTCACCTTCGATCAAGAAGCGGGGACAAACCTTCAAGAGGCGATTTATTATGCGCTCATTGCAGGCTCCGTAGCCATCATTATTCCATGGTTAGTTGTTCGTGGGAATATCAAGCTTCAGCATGGGGTCGATAAGGCTTATTTGTTCTTGTTTATCCTGTTGATTTATGCCTTTCTACTGGGTTTTCTAACCGGTGGAACGATGAAAAACCGGATTGATGATCTAGCCTTGATGTTTCCCATTTTCACCTATTTCATCTTCAGGGATCAACTCAGAGATGATAAACATATCAAGACCGTCTTGGTTATACTTGTGGTGATGATGTTGTTGATAGCTATTCGAAATTATCGAAACTATCAGCAAATCCTGATTGAAGCCGTGATGGAATGGCAGGTTCAAAAAGCGCGGGTAGCAAAAAACGAAGTTTTTCTGATGGCCGGAGCCGTGGGATTTTTTATTCTACAGGCTTATCAAACAAAATGGATTCCTCGCTTATTTTACCTTGGTATGTTTGGGTTTACTTTCGGCGGACTCATTTTGACCCAAAGTAGGGGCTATTGGCTTGCCTTTATTCTCAGCGTAATCATCTTTCTTTTTTATACAGACTCCAGGTCAAGATATCGTGCTCTGCTTACAACAAGTGTCCTATTTACCATTGGTATTTTTGTTGCTGTAACGTTCTATTATGATGCCTTACTGACGGTAATCGAAGGCTTAAAATATCGGTTTTCTCTAACCGGCGGGTCAAAAATAGACCCTTCCTTACTTGAACGGGTGTATGAGACTCAGACGGTTTGGGAACTCATTCAAAACAACCCCTTCGCCGGTTATGGTCTTGGATATACCTATTCGAGATATAAATACATCTATGGGTATTGGGAGCCCTTGAGTTACGTTCACAATGGTTATCTGGCGATATGGTTTAAAGCCGGCCTTTTTGGTCTTCTAGCGGCTTTAAGCTATTTAGTTCTCATTGCTAGAACAGGATTACGCTTGTTTAAACATGCAGAGTCAGATTTTGCGCGGATCATAGGGATAATCATCCTATGTCAGGTTGTAGGGATGATGCTCGTGAACATCACATCACCCCAATTCCTTGGTTTTGATTCTATGCTATTGCTTTCCCTGATGGGGGTTTTTGTAGCAAGTTTAGCTGATCGTCATTTGCGAAATTTATCTAGTCCCACAAACGCGGAGTCGGCAAGCTAAAGGGCTTGATCGTAGTATCCAGTAAAACAGCTAATTGTCTGCGGGTTAGCATTTTTCCTTCGGATTGAGTTCTTTGGATGGCAACCCCACCTAATTTTTCCAACTCGTTTATGGCGAGTCCGTAGCTTAAATTTTGGCGCAAATCGAGACTGCTTTTGTGCCCAAGCACACTCAAAGCTACATAAAGATCTTCAGCAGTAGCGATGCTGTCTGGTTTAAATAGTGTCTCATTTGCCCATGCTACCGGCCGACCTTCACCACGCATTAATCCGGCAGCTCCTACTCGCATGATAGCTGCAAATTCAGGTTCGTTTGGCTTAACATCGAAGTAGGGCATAATCCATACAGAAGCATCAATAAGTGTCTGTTGCAAAAGACGAATAGGAAGATCTACAGGATCAATAGTGTTATTAATACTCAGTGCTGCGGCGGCGCCTGCAGCCTGACCCAATCCCAAAACCACAGGTTGTAATCGGGTTGTTCCATTGACAACATTTGTCACAGAGATACTTTTTTCAGCGACAATCAATCCTTTGATAGAATCGGGTAACATCACTCCATAAGGGACATTATAAGAGGGAATCGGAGGAAATTCGATTTGACGTGGAACGGGATTGACTTTTCTATGATGGTCTACCGGGTAATCTCCGACGGCAATGCCAAACTGGTAATATGGGCGTGCTGGCTCAGCATATGGATCCAGAATATCCTGAAGTTTTAGCCGAATTTTACCCTGTAAGCGACGACTTTCGCGAATATAGGGTATGAGTGCCAAATGATCTGGTGTACCAAACTCATCTGTAGCAAGACCGATGTGTTTGAAATTTCCTTTAGTTTGTAAAAAATAGACCCATGAAAGGGTATGGTTCTTGGCTGCTTTAAGAGCCTCTTCACGGTCAGACTGGCTCAATTCTAAAATATCCAGATACAGATCATTCCCTTTATTGGGCCAATTGATCATGTATTTATTGTTAGGAAGCTTACCATAGTTAAGCATCTGCTGGCAATCGATGAGTCCTTCCTGTGGGATGTTGCACACCTGCGCACACATACAATCGAATGCTTCCGTATTGTAAGGTTCGGGTTTTGGGATGGTTTTATCCTGACCCTTACCGTAGTCTTTGAGAATGGCGACATAGGTTAAATCCTGAACAAAATCGACTTTTTCTTCCGGAGCCCCTTGTTCACCAGTTTCAGCAAAGGTCTCCATTCCTGTATCATATCCGGCACCTGCCGAGGCTAGTACATCACCATACTCAGTGGCTTCGATAACCATTTTTGCCCCAATTTTTAACAGATTTCCATTGGAATCTTCAAATTCAGCCCCAACGATTCGATCACCATCCATAAGGGCGCGTTTAAACTGATGCTGATATAAAACAGTGATCCCTTTTTCAGTAGCAACCATCATTTTGAGAAGTGAATCACCAACGTGAGGCTCAAAAAGGGTGTTACTTACCCAACCCGTCGCTACTTTCGACGGACCTCCGTAATGACGATAAAGCGCTTCACGAAATTCACCAAAAATACCAGAAGGCATTTTGTGATTGCCATCTACCGCAGAAACTCCGGCAGCTGTCAGCATACCACCAAGCCAAGTTGTAGGTTCAGCTATGATCACCTGAACTCCAAGTCTTGATGCCTGGATGGCAGCAGCGGTGCCACTGGCTCCACCGCCAATTACCAGAACATCCGTTTGTGAGGTCCATGTTTCTTGAGCTTTACAGCCAAAAGCCAACAAGCTGAAGAAGATTAAAAATACCGTTTGTTTCATGGGTCGAAGGGAAATAAAAAAGGCCTGCACCATCCGATAATAGTGCAGGCCTTTGATGAGATGATTATTTAACTAGCGTGAACTTACCGTGTGCGTTCATCATTTTTGCACCGGTGTTAGCGGTCATGCGGTACAGATACATACCAGATGCCAAACGTGAAGCATCAAGGGTGAACTGCTGGTTCATACCGGCAGAGACGGTGCCCACATTTTGTTGCATCACAACACGACCAAGTACATCAATTACTTGAAGCGTCACATCAGCACGCTCAGCAAGATTGAATCGGATGGTCGTGGTTGGGTTGAATGGGTTTGGATAGTTTCCAACAATCTCGAATGCAGATGGAAGCTCAGAAGCAGGATCAACTCTATCACTTAGAAGAACAGATTTCGAGAGTTTAAAACTTGCATAGGCATTGTTTGACGCCATTACAAATAACCTATTATTAGACCCATCCCAGGCAATACCACCCGTTTGATTTACATTTTGACGGTTACCGATTGGTCCTAAAGCGCGAACACGTTTTGGATTTGAAGGATCCGTGACGTCTATTAATTGAAAGGTGGCAATATTTGGCCCAAGTGCTAAAAACTTACGACCTTCAGCTTCGAAATAATGGCTTGGTCCAAAGAAGGTGTTAGGTGCAGCCGTTTCTTCGATCTCTGCTACAATAGTATTGTTAGACTCGTTTACCAATGTCGTTTTTGTACCAAAACCGCTTAGCCAAACATTTGTTGAAAATGGTACAGGTGAAATCCCAAAACGACCTAAATTAACTGGTACGATAATAGGTGCAATTTCTGTCACTTTTGATCCATCCCATTTTAAGCGGGCTATTTCTGTACTTCCGGAGCCTGAGATATATAGCGTAACGTCATTACCCGAGCCACGGATACCAAAGGCGTCTCCGTAACGGAAAGCACTCAGTTCACCTTCGAAGATGGTTGAGGGAACAGCAGTTTCACTCGCCCAGCGGTAGATACGAACCGTTTGTCCCGATAAGGCCAGGTTTACTGCAAAGATCTGCCCGTCTTCTGTAGTTCCAGCGATATTAATAGGGAAGGTTGAATTAACATTTACGACGCCCGTCATATCTAGAGCACGTACAGAATCACCATTCGCTGGATTGATGGCAACAATATTTGGTGTACCTGTACGGGTAACCATCAACAAATTCCGAGTAAGAAGGTTGAAGGTCATCGAACGGGTAACGTTATCGGATCTGAAGAAGCGATTTTCATCCGCATAGACAACCCATTCTGGAGCATTTGGGGAAGGTTGAACCTGGCCAAAATTGAATGCGGTCAGGTTATTGTTTGTTCCCATTACAAAAAGACGATTTCTAACGGGATCAAACGCTGTAAAACCTGCACCATTACCATTACTTTTGTTATTAATACCTGCGATGGTTCCAACTTTTGTAATATTTTCTACATCAGAGACATCAAAAATGTCGAATTCAGATCCAAAACTCCCGGCACGTAAACCAACTGCAACGAACGTTTTTTGAGCTTGCTTAAAGGTTAAGATTTCCTGGAAGGCATTATTTGTAAGATCAGAACCAATCGTTTTGATAACTTGACCAGAAGTTCCATTGATTAATGAAGCAGCTGTTCCGGCTCCATTGACCCATAAATTTCCGTCTCCTGTAGGAGCAATCGCTCCACGGGCTAATCCTGCATCAACCGTGATTTCTCTGGCTAATGTAGCAGTCGTTTCACCTCTTTTGATGGTAAAAACAGCGATCTTGGGATTAGTAGCTCCACTTACATAAATAGTAACTGTTCCTGGATTAGCTTCTGTACCGAAGCTTCCTTCAACCGCAAAAGAATCACC
>CAZXGO010000003.1:6591-8305 GCA_964640035.1 uncultured Chitinophagales bacterium | reverse complement strand
ACGACCCGCTGTAAGAGTTGATGCAGCACCATCAAAAATTACTTTTGGGGCTGTTGTCGGTAAAAGGTTATTCCATTGGTATATTTTGAGACCGGTTCCTGAGGTGATTAGGTTGGCAGCAAAAACATTACCATCGCCGCTAACACCAATTTCATTAATATGAAAGGTTCCACCAGTAATTCCAGTATTGTTTAGAACACCAACAGAGTCTCCGTTTGCGGCATTGATCAGCAGTACTCGACTAGAGTATTGTCTGGTTGCCATTAAAATTAGATCTCTATTATTGGCACTTGCGTCTATGGGAATTGGGTGATATGCACCACCACGAATTTGATCACCAGACACTGGTAACCATGGCTGTTGACCTGAAAGAATCTCCCAGGCTTTATCGGTCATCGTAGTGACTTGTGCTGTACTGGTCTGAGGCAACATTGCCAAACCTAGCAGCAGGAGTCCGGCGATCGACCAGATTGCTTTGTTTATGGTTTTCATAGTTGTTGTTTTTAGTTATGGTTGGTAGCTGTTTGTTTGTGTAAGTTCAAGGTTTAGGTTAAAGGGTAGCATCTCGAGGTGAACCATCCAGGGATGCTTTTGACTGAGCTGATAGGTGCCTGAACCATCCGAAATACAACATCAGACTCAAGACAATCAGCAATCCAAATAATGGCCAGAAGATGTGCCACTGTTTCGTAACAAGAACCATTGGGGTCAGAAAAAGGGTCAACTGCCAGGGTACCGCGATAAAGATGGACCGTATATCACGTCTGTTTTCCTCGTTTACGGCACTTAGATCCAACTCTTTGACTTTACGACGTATCGGACCCCAGAAGCCAAAAGGGCGGGTCTTTTTATAAAAGTGAATCAATACATCCTCATCAACGGGTTCCGATAAAAATGTTCCCAAAATCGAGGCTATAAACGAAGTGAAGGTGATGATGAGGAAGCCCCACATATCACCAATTGTTGGATAAAAGATGAGCTGGATAAAAGCCATAATCATGCCAGTAAAAACACCCGAGGCAAATCCCCAGCCATTGAATCTCCACCAGTACCAGCGGATCACTTGAGGGATAATGAAACCTGAGCCCAAACCCATCGTTAACCAGGACCATACCTGATTTAGGTTATCAAAAGCATAGGTCAATAGAAGTCCAATAATCACAATCACCAATGAGGCAAGACGACTATGAAGGAGCAGTTTCTTTTCGTCAGCGTCAGGTCGGATAAACTTTTGATAGATATCCTTCACCCAATAGGCCGCACCTGAGTTGACCACAGAATCAAAGGTAGACATTGCCGCAGCAATCAGACCGGCTATGAGCAAACCTTTCATCCCCGTAGGTATCACATTCATCAATACGGTCGGTAGGACCTCTTCCGGATTCTGGATCACACCATATTGCGAACCATATACAATTCCAATGATGGCCATACTTGCCACAAAGGGCCATCTAAAGGAGAGCAATAGAATCCAGAGTAAACTCAACCATCCAGCTTCTTTGTCGTTTTCTGCAGCATAATACCGCTGTACCAAGTATCCACCGGAACCTCCGGAGCCTTCGATCACTGTTTTAGCTAGATAGAAAACAATAGCTATTCCCAGAAAGTTATATGCTGCATATTCGCCCGGAAGATTCATATTCCACGAAGGTACAATGTCAACCCAATTGGCCAGAGTGGTCTTAATTTCCTGAAAACCTCCTCCCGAGAGTGG
>CAZXGO010000003.1:0-6581 GCA_964640035.1 uncultured Chitinophagales bacterium | reverse complement strand
GGCACCGATACAGCAAATTCGTCTGGTAAAGAATATTGTGTGAAAGCCAGGAAGGATACATAGAGAATAACAATCAAGATTAGAAATCCTTGAAAAACATCGGTGTATACAACCCCATATAGACCAGAAGCGATTGTGTATATGGATGCTAAAACAATCATCACCAAAGCCGCCACATTAGGATCAATACTGAGCACTTTACCCAGGAAGATTCCTCCACCCTGAGCAAAATAGGTGACAACAGCAACGGCAAAGGCGAGATTGGTGATAGCTGCCAATAGTCGCGCAATATTGCCCGCTGTTCCTTCTCCAAATCGAAATTGCATCCACTCTGCCAAGGTCATGACACCCGCTCTACGATTCCATTTCCCCATGAAAATCATAAAGAAGGCCATCACCAGAACAATACCGCCACGAATTTCGATGAAGAATCCATTTAAACCGATGGCATACAGGAGAGCAACAATAATCATCGTACCACTCACATCCAGGTTCGATGCCATCCCAGATGCACCCAATGCCCACCAGGGAATTTTTCGATTCCCAAGAAAGAAACTATCGATTCCTGTAGATGCCTTCTTCTGCAGGTATACACCGAATCCTACCAAAAGGGCCAAATAGACAATGATGATGCTGTAATCTATTGGATGCATGAGCTTATTTCAGTAGGGTTATCTTTTGAGTGATGATACCTGCAGTAGTTTGCATACGTAGGAGATACACCCCTGAAGCTAAATGTGATGCATTGATACTATGGCGATGGGTTCCAGATGCGTACATCCTATCCTGGATAAGCTTCTGAACAACACGTCCGGTGATATCTATCACATCGATTGAAATATGCCCCATCTGTGGCAGAGAAAATTCAATCGTTGTGGTAGGATTAAAAGGATTGGGATATATGTTGTCAATGGATGGTACTTTCGGCAGGTTGGGTGATTCAGAACGAGAATCTGAAAGTAACACGGCATCGATCACCACATCCGGACTGCGTTTCCTATTAAGCATAATCATTGCAGCGTCTGCAAATACAATACGTCCATTATTCGTGGTACCTGAGCTTAATTCTGCAAACTTCTGACTACCAAAATTCATAAAATGAGTTCCAATCTTGAGCCATCCCCTTCCGGCACTTCGTTGATTCACAAGAGTGTCTTTTCGACCTTCAGATCCAAAACTGGAATAACGTACAGATTGACTAGCTTCAAAATTAGAGGGTACAAACACATAGACGTCATACCATGCAGATCTTGGTACATTTACCGTCCATGAAATCGTAGCATTTGATCCCTCTGGAGTACGGATTACCCCTTGATTGTGACCTTTTTGATCATTGGTACTCGTCCAGTTTCCAGTTGTTGATGCCCCTGGGGTATTTTCATCAATAATGATGCCCTTGGGCCTTCTGATCTCACCCTGTCTAAAGGGAAGTACTGCAGGCGTGTTGTAGTAATACTTAAATAGGGTATCGGCTATAAATTCATTTTTCTGTCGTAATCCTTCATAAAAGAAGAAGACTTCGCCGTTAACCCCTCGTGATCGGTTAAATTCAACGGCTTGACGAACGTAAGCCGATCTATTGAATTGGTTTCCCGATTTCAACAAAATTCCTGGTGATAGCTTGCCCCGATCGGCGGCTTTGACATATCCTGAGGAGCCACTTCCGCTACCTACCAGCTCGACAATAATATTTCTGTAGCTGGTGATATCATATCGGTACGCCTGAGGATGTAATATGTCTACATAGCTGGAGTCCATCCAGCGGGGCCAATCTTGTAGATACTGATTGAAGCTGAATGGATAAATACTCGGAGACATCGAGACGATAAGTTTTGGATCGTGATTTTTTACCATCCTATAAAGTTGGCCACCAAATCGCGTGAGTTTGTCAGCCTTCCATTTCATAAAAGCAGCGTTATTGAACTGAGCGGGTGGGTTTTGTCCGTTGTGCTCTGCTCGGTACATCGCGATGTTTTGCTCACTGTAGCCACCTTCTGCAGGCATAGCGGGTAGACGATCATCTCCCTGAACGCCATCCACATCGTAATCTTCGATAACCTCACGCACCAGGCTCAACATGAAATTTTGAACCTCAGGGTTGAGGGCATCCATCCAATCAAAACCGTTTTTTACGACAAGGTTTCCATCAATGGTGATGGCTTTCCATGTAGGTTTATTGGTGAGGATATGCCCGCCATTTTGTGAATAGCTGGATGAAAAACCAAACTCAAACCATGGAATGACTTCCATTCCGTTTCGGTGTGCTTCGATAATGAGCTCTTTAAGTGGATCTCTATTTTGAGATTTAAAGGGCAAATCAGATAGATTATACTGATCTAACTGGGATCCAAACTCTTTCCTCATGGTGCGGCTTGGATATAGCGTGTAACCTTTATTCCATACGACAGGAAACACAACATTAAAACCTCTTGAGGCAAGGTAATCCATAGCCTCTGCGATTTTATCGCGAGTGCTGAGTACATCGCTATCCACATTCGTAATCCAAACCCCACGAACTTCTTCCTTGTAAGGTTTGGTTTGCGCCTGTAGCTCGAGCGTGCCTATCGATCCAATAAGCACAACGATAAGAAGCAAACGATATGTTACAGAATCGATCTTCACTATTTCTTCTTATTTCGTTTTTTAAGCATCATCACGCCATCAACGGGGATTTGAGTCATGCCTGAGATAGTAACCTTGACCCAGTCGCTCTGAGAAGCTATAACCTCACCAGCTAATACCCATCCTTCGAGTTTGCCTGTTAGTGGCAGATTGAAAAACTCGCCATCCGTATGATTGCCAAAACCTAAGTCGACTCTCGGGGTTTGCTCAATGGTTAAATCGTAGGGGAAATGCACATAAACCTCATATCGGGCACTTTCAGTGTCCTTGAAAGTGAATTCTGCTTTTCCGGTTCCAAAGCGATATTCTCCGGCATACGCATTTTCAGAACTGATATTTTCCCAGTTTCCGGTAAAAAGCGCTTCCTTTTCATGCATAGTCATAGCCGGTTTTCTGCGGATGGTCCCATTCCGATAAAGAAGCGTTGCTGGCTTGTTGTAAAAGGTAGCATACAGGGAGTCTGCAAGATGCTCATTGTTTTGATTCATCCCCTCGTAGAAGAAATAAACTTCCCCGGATGACCCCTTGCTGCGATTGTAACGAATAGCATTTTTTACATATTGAGGCCCATTATATCGTGGACCCGATTTCGTAAGAATACCCGTGGCTAGTGTATAGGGCTTTGCATCAGGCTGATTAGCGTAGCTCATAATCTCATTCACAGTCTCTTTGTATTGATCGAAATCGTATCGATAGGCCTGTGGAATCAACAAGTCAACATACCCACCCTTAACCCATGCTGGCCAATCCTGGAGGTAATTGTTATAGCCCCAGGGGTAAATGATCGGTGAATAGGAGACGATGAGTTCAGAATCAAAAGCTTTTACAGTATTGAAAAGAGACTTACCGTATGCACTGAGTTTATCAGCTTTCCATTTGAGAAATTCCGGCTCAAGAGGATCTGATGGAACATCTTTTCCTGTCTCATTCTTGTAAAGAGTGACCGTATATGGTTCGTATCCACCATGTGAGGGCAAAGATGGTAGGCGATCATCACCTTGAACACCATCCACATCATAATGCTGTGGTATCTCCATCACGAGCTCCGTGATAAAAGCCTGTACCTCCGGATCGAAGGCGTTCATCCATTCAAATCCATTTTTCGTTAACAGCAAGCCGTCTGGACCCTTGGCAGACCAGTTTGGATACTTTCTTAGGATGTGTCCGCCGTCCTGATTGATTGAACTTGAGAATCCGAATTCATACCAGGGAATGACCTCCAGCCCCCTGCGATGTGCCTCAACGATAAGTTCGGCAAGAGGATCTCGCCCTTGTTTGGCGAAAAGTGTATCAATTCTGTATTCAGAGCCGAAATATTTTTCCATTACGCGGCTTGGAAATAAGGTATAGCCGTCGTTCCACACTACCGGGAAAACAACATTAAAACCTCGATCCGCCAAGTAGTCGATAGCTTCTGCCGTAGCTTTTTTACTAAACATGACCTCGCTATCGATGTTTGTAATCCAAACACCACGCACTTCATCAGTAAGAATTTCGTTTATATCGGCATTTTCAGATGGTGCTACGTTAGAAGCAGTAATATCTGATACATTCTCTACTTGGGAACAAGCAAGAAAACTCGATAGGAAAATGATTAAAATGCTCTTTTTCATGCTGAATCTCTGATAACAAGTTCTGGTTTAATGAGAAAGCGCTCTCCCGGCTTGTTATCCCGGTGTTCAATGGCTTCCATGATTTTATTGAGAGCTAATTCCCCAATTTCCTGTCTGGGAACATTTACAGTAGTCAAGGGTACCCTTGCTTCTGAACAACGTTCGATGTTATCAAAACCAACACAGGCGATATCGTTAGGGATACTGTAACCACGTTCCATAACTGCCTTCTGAAAACCCATTGCAACCATGTCGTTGAAAAGAAAGACCCCATCAATTCCGATCTCTTTAAAGCAGATGCTATGACCTATTTTATAGCCTTCGTCGAAAGCGGTGGCCTCGCTGCCAAAACTGAATCGATACACAAAGACATCATGTGCCGTATTTACACCAGCTTGTGTAAGTGCATCCATAAAACCTTGTAGACGAAGATCATCCGTTTTGAAGCCAATTTCTCCTACAACTATGGCAAAGCGTTTCGTTCCTCGTTTTACGAGATGATCACCGACCAGCCAACCACCATAATAATTATCGACATCTACAATCATTGCAGGACTGTCGTATACCTCATGCAAGAAAACCAGAGGATATTTAGCTTCAATAAGTCGATCGTAAATAGAAATCCCAAACAGTGACTTTCTTCGGGTGGTCACAAGCAGACCAGCCGCGTTATGTTCTACCATCAATCGAAGAAGGGCATCTTCTTGTTGATAAATATCACGTGATACCGTTAATAGAAGCTGCTTTTGCTTCTTATCAGCCATATGTGCGAGTCCCTTGTAGATCCCTGAAAAATATGGACCTTCAATGTCTCGAATCAGCAATCCTATTTTATCGGAAGTGGTATCTACGGGTACCGCAAGTGAGGCTTTGTTCCTTCCATTTCCAGTATTAGCATAGGTACCCTTGCCAACGCGACTCACTACGACGTGTTCGTCATTTAGGATTTGCATGGCTTTTTTGATAGTCGACATGCTGACTTTGTATTCGTCGGCTAGGGTCAAAAAGTTGGGAATACGACCTTGAGGACCAAATTCAACGCGTTTAATACGTTCTTTTAGATCGTTTGCAACCTGTTCGTAAAGCTTTTCAGATGTATCGGTGAGATCAATCATAGTTTAAAATTTTACAGTTGCTCCGAGCGTGTTGATACCCCCTAAAATTCCTCTATCGCTGTAGGCGTAGTCTGCCGTAATGCGGTCTGCTACTTTTACCCCAAAACCTAACCGAATATGTCCGAGACCTTCGGTGTCTTGAAGAAATGCATTTGCGTATCCTCCTCGAAGGAAAAAGGTATCTCTGAACCCATACTCCAGGCCAGAGTTGATATAGGGATTATTGTTATTGGGATATACGGCATCCGATGTTACTAGTAGCGACTGGGTTGCATTATCTATAACCTTATACGCAAGGCCTATTCTAAACAGGAGTGGTAAATCCCAGGAACGTAGCCCCAGATTTCCTAAAACACCATCGTTGTTTCCGCTTGCTCGTGGATCCAAATCAACCCGAACAGCAGTATTATCACCTTGAAGCTTCATCTCGGAGCCAAAGTTGGAAATACTGAAACCTAAATTCAGATTTTCTAGGGGTGTTTGATACTGAAATCCCATGTCTAAGGCCATTGCAGATGCCTTCATTCTCCAAATAGTAGATTGAATGAATTTGACATTACCACCCATAGAGAAAAATTCTGTGAGCTGCTGAGCATAGCTAAGTCCCAGGGAAACATCCTGAACCCTGAAAACTTCCCCGGTACCATCTGGGAATAACACATCTGTAACATTCATAGAACCGGAATCAAAGGCATTAAAATGCGCTCCGATGTACATATTATTGCGAACTCTGAAAATCGCCGACGCGTAATTTAGACGGGTATCGATAATCCAGTCTGTATACTGGAATGAGACCTGGCTGCCATTGATACCCGTCACTCCGGCAGGGTTCCAATAAAGTGAATTAACATCATTCGAAGCAGCTACATGGGCTTCTCCCATAGCCATTCCACGAGCTCCAACTCCAATTTCCAGGAATGAAACGGCTGTGGTTCCTACTTTTTTTTGTGAAAAAGCTGGATTCGATAGTAGCGTGAAAAGAGCCAGGGCGATAAACAGATGCGATTTCATAGTCATATTCCTCATTGCATCAGTTAATAATGGCGAATTTTCCGATTTTCTCACCAATACCGGGGGCATCAACGTGAAAGAAATACAGTCCAAAGGCTACTTCAAGACCTTCTTTTGTTTTCAGATCCCAAACGGCAACGCCGTTGGAGGGATCCAATTCTCGCAGGAATACCCCACTTGCAGAGAAAATTCTAACCCTGCAATTCGTAGGAAGCTTCCT
>CAZXGO010000002.1:79511-81051 GCA_964640035.1 uncultured Chitinophagales bacterium | reverse complement strand
CCCCACAGTGGTTTAATACTGGACTTCATTGGGCATATGGCATAAATGGACCAGCTCAAGGTCACTACTACGTCGATGGAAAAACGGGTAAATTGACACGTTCAGAAGATGCCTACACACACCCTCAACCCCACGCTTGTTTCATCCAAGGTGTTGACGATGACCTGGTAAATGAAGGTGGAATCATGGATCTCTGGGTTCGAGAAGCACGTCTTTTTAAATACGGTTCAGGAACAGGATCAAACTTCTCGAATCTGCGCGGTGCAAACGAATCATTGAGTGGAGGTGGTAAATCCTCCGGTTTGATGAGTTTTCTACGCATTGGTGATCGTGCCGCTGGCGCCATCAAATCTGGCGGAACAACACGCCGTGCAGCTAAAATGGTCACCCTCGATTTAGATCACCCTGATATCGAGGAATATATCAACTGGAAAGTTGTTGAAGAGCAAAAGGTTGCTTCTTTGGTAGCAGGATCCAAAACCATGGAACACTACCTCAAAAAGGTAATGCAACTATGCCATAAACCCATCGAGATAGAAGGTCGAACCTATAATGGTGCCGTGAGTCGCGACCCGCGCAAGAATAAAGAGCTCGCTTCAGTAATACGCCAAGCAAAATCAGCTAACGTACCCCTTAATTACCTAGAGAGAGTAATCCAACTCGCTTCTCAAGGATTCACAGATATTGAGTTCGAAACCTACGATACTGATTGGAATTCAGAAGCTTATGCAACAGTAAGTGGACAAAATTCAAATAATTCTGTTCGCATCCCAAATGATTTCATGAAGGCTGTAAAAGAAAACGGCGATTGGCATTTGTACGGACGAATTGAAAAGAGAAAAGCAGAAGCTGAACGTAGAGATCCCAAACCATACAAGACTCTGAAAGCAGACGATCTCTGGGAGCAAATTTCTTATGCTGCCTGGGCATGTGCAGATCCAGGTACCCAGTATCATGATACCATCAATGAATGGCATACATGTCCTGAAGATGGTGAAATTCGTGCATCAAATCCGTGTAGTGAGTACATGTTTCTTGATAACACGGCTTGTAATTTGGCCTCTCTAAACCTAATGACCTTCTATGATGCTAAAACAGGGCTATTCGACGTCGAATCTTACCGCTATGCATCCCGACTGTGGACGGTCGTTCTAGAGATATCCGTATTGATGGCTCAGTTTCCATCCAAAGAAATCGCAGAACTATCCTATGAATTCAGAACACTTGGCCTAGGATATGCCAATATCGGGACCTTACTAATGGTTCAGGGTATCCCTTATGACAGCCAAGAAGCCTTCGCAATAACAGGTGCCCTCACTGCAATTATGCACATGACAAGCTATGCAACAAGTGCAGAAATGGCCGCTGAATTGGGACCATTCCCTGGGTATGATCGCAATAAAGATCACATGCTTCGAGTGATGCGCAATCACCGTAGGGCTGCCTATAACGCATCTCCTGATGAGTATGAAGGATTGACCATCAAACCACTTGGTATTGACGCCAGCATATGCCCCGAATATTTGCTCAAGGCTGCCAG
>CAZXGO010000002.1:53638-79501 GCA_964640035.1 uncultured Chitinophagales bacterium | reverse complement strand
AGATTCTGATAGAGCGCTCAAGCTTGGTGAAAAGCACGGTTACAGAAATGCACAGGTAACCGTTATTGCACCAACAGGTACTATTGGTTTGGTCATGGATTGTGACACCACCGGCATCGAACCTGACTTCGCTTTGGTTAAGTTTAAAAAACTGGCTGGTGGAGGTTATTTCAAAATCATCAACTCCAGTGTTCCCCAGGCGCTAAAAAACCTACACTACACAGATAGTGAAATCGACGAAATTGTTAAATATGCTAAGGGACATGGATCTCTGAAGGGATGTAAATCGATATCTATAGATTCTCTGAAAGCCCATGGTTTTACTGATGAAGTCGTAGAAAATATTGAAAAAGCCCTACCTGGTGTTTTCGATATCAAATTTGCTTTTAATCAGTGGATCTTAGGAGAAGATTTCTGTAAAGATGTTCTTAGTTTGACCGACGAACAGCTCAACGATTGGAATTTTAACCTCTTATCACATCTTGGGTATAGTAATCGTGAAATCGATGCCGCGAATGACTATGTCTGCGGTACAATGACTGTCGAAGGTGCACCACATCTAAAAGAAGAACACTTACCCGTTTTTGATTGTGCAAACAAGTGTGGAAAAATCGGAACCCGCTATATCTCAGCCACCGGACACATTATGATGATGGCGGCTGCTCAACCATTCATTTCCGGTGCGATCTCAAAAACGATCAACTTGCCTAATGAAGCCAATGTAGAAGATTTCAAATCTGCTTACATGATGTCATGGGAGCTCATGCTTAAGGCAAATGCCCTATACCGCGATGGGTCAAAATTAAGTCAGCCACTTAACACAACATCAGGAATAGCAAGTGTCCTTGAAGAGGAAGAAGAAATTGCTGATACCATTGACCCACAGGTTGTAGTTGCACAAGACAAAATTGTTCAAACTGCTGAACGTATAATTCACAAATACATGGCAGGCCGTCGTCGACTTCCAACCCGTCGTGGTGGTTATACACAAAAAGCCAAAATCGGCGGACAGAGCGTATACCTGCGTACCGGTGAATATGAAAACGGTCAAATAGGGGAGATATTCATCGATATGCATCGAGAGGGTGCTGCATTCAGAAGTCTGATGAACTGCTTTGCAATATCCATCAGTCTCGGCTTACAACACGGAGTACCACTCGAAGAGTTTGTAGATGCCTTCGTATTCACTCGATTCGAACCGAGTGGTATGGTCATGGGAAATCCACAAATTAAGATGTCAACTTCGGTAATTGACTACATCTTCCGTGAACTAGCCGTAACATACCTCGGAAGAGACGATCTGGCACATGTCAGCCCAGAAGAGACGTATCAACGAGCTCTTCGGCCAACAGACGAAAACAGTGAAGCTGATGATATTATTTACCCAACAAGTCCATCTATAGCTCAAACATCAACCCCTCCTTCGATTGAAATTGAAGAACCGGTTATAAACTACACTCCGTCTGTCCATTCACATGATTCACGATCACAAGCACAGGCTGAGGTTGACCGAGCTAAACAGCTGGGCTATACCGGGGATTCGTGCTCTGACTGTGGAAATATGACTTTGGTTCGTAATGGAACATGTCTAAAATGTAATACATGCGGCGCAACCAGCGGTTGCTCCTGATACCTATCGATTTCAATCAAACAAAAGGTTGATTAGTGGACAAGTCCGGTAGCCTCGAAAAGGCGCCGGACTTTTTTTATCATCGACCAGATTTTATGATGGCCTCAATAAAATAACGCCAGCGAGTCGAATAAAAGATGCCTAATTCCTGACCTAAATGGGTTTGCTCGTCAAGAAATTCTAACACTCTGTCTGCAGAGTTATGCGAAAATAGACGCAGGAATATTCCAGGAACTTGCTCAGGTTTGTTCTTTAACATCCACAAAATAAGGCGATCATAATACATAAACCTGCTTGATGATTGCTGTTTAAGATCTTGCATTGAACGACTGGCAATGCTGTTTACTACCATCGCTGAATAGCGTTGTATTCTACTGAATGTATACCCTGTAGAAGCTTTTGCCTGACCGCCGTGCACACCCAAATTTAGAATTCCTTTGTCCCACCATGCTGGATAGCGTACATCTTCCATAGGAATTATTCCAAATTCTATTCTGGTAATTTTCCAGGACTCAGATTTCAACTTAAGAATTTCAGATATGTATTCTTGTATTGCTTCATTGTAGTCAGATTCATCAAGTAATTCCTCAGTAAACAGAGTGTATTCTATTAGAGCCTTGCGATTGTTGAATGGCAAAACATATACAAAGGCAAATCCGTATTTCTGACTTGTATTAAAATCCATCATAATTGCAGTTGATGGGTCAAATACATCTTCTTCTGTTTCGATTTCCCAGCCTAAAAAATGCTGCAACAGAGATATTCTATTTGATTGAACTACAGTTGGTTTACTTTTTAAAGTGCTTTGTAATATTAATGTAGATCTCAGCTCTCCCTGATCTGTATTTACCACAGATATATTCCCATCGTGATAGAAATCCTCAATTTGAGCTGACAACCATTGAACGTTAACTTTATTCTTAGCCAGTGCTCTACTTTCTTTTAGGTACTCATCACTCTTTATACATTGATAGTGATGATTGCTAAGTTTATACGCAGAGGATTGATCTTGTCCTCGAAGTGAAATTGTATCCCACTTGGCATGAAGATGGGATCGTACGAAAGCGTCTTCAAATGACCAAAAACACCATGTTTTATCGTTTTTTAGATCATAATCCCGATCAATAACTATAATAGAATATTCTTTTGTAGAGGGATGTGTCAACAAATGCCTCAAAACAGTTGAACCAGCCAATCCGGCACCAGCAATAATAATTTCAGCGTCTTTACTCATGAGTGAATGTAAGCTTTGTTCGTACTCACCAGCCACGAACTGGTGAAATAACATCAACAATAGCGCCATCTTCAACCAGATGGTATTGTGAAAATAGCGCCGCCGTTAAACAACTGTGATTTGGAATAATTTCTAGCACTTGTCCAATCCTAAATCGATCTATCCCTGAAGAACATTTAAGCAGTCCATGTTCCTGACTAACACGTTCAAAATAAAGATCTGGATAATGTCTAACGATTCCATAACCACCTTGATAGTGATCAAGATGTGTTGGACCCAGATCTTTACTCATAGCAAGTGCGCCTGCATCGATGAGGATAGTATTTCGTTCTGGATATAAGCCAACTATACGGGAAGCTACAACACAGGCAATATCATCCATACTGCAATGTCCTGATTCAGCCATATAACGGTCGTAAAACAAATAATTACCAGGCCGCATTTCGGTGATTCCATCATAAAAGGCTCCATTACTGTTCAAAGATGCTACCGGAGTGGATCCTAAACTCAAACCAGGACAATTAATCCCATGATGATTGAGTTTCTTTGCAACGTATCGAAGTAATTCGGCCTCCTGATATGCAATTTGGGATAATTTGACCGGATCAACATCAATATAACTTTGTCCACCATGGGTGAGGATCCCTAAAAATTCAAGATGAGGTTCATCCATACATTTTTTTGCTAACATAAGGATGACTGGATCGTCAACTTGTATTCCTGCTCGATGATATCCGGAATCAATCTTAATCCATATGCCAAGTTTGTTATCTGAATATGATCCTTTGTCAATAATTGCTGATAAGGTATCTGGATGGTCGACGAGTACACCAAACTTTATTTTCTTGGCAAGTGACCATGCATCATCAATTTTGTCAATTCCTAATGGAAAAGCGTATGTAATATCATTAAATCCAGCTTCTGCAAAATATTGAGCTTCGGCCATTGTCGATACAGTGATTCCTCCGAAGGAAGGATCATATTGTAATCTGGCTAATTCAATAGTTTTGTGCGTCTTTACATGAGGTCTGAGCAGAATTCCCCAATCCCTTGATTTTTTGAGCATCATCTCCGCATTTGAACGGACGATCCTGAGATCGACGATAAAAGAAGGTGTACGAAGAGTAGAAATACGTTGATTGCTCAAGAGACTCATCTCACATCCGACATCTTTCTATCTAGAAGTTGAATAAGTTCATTTCTGTAAAATGCACCTGCATCTGAGCTGGGAATGGCGCTTACCTTATCGTGAATAGAAGTTAAAGCATTTTTTAAACGTTTTGTTTCAAACTCCTGTGCAGAATCAAAATAGTTTTTGAGCAAATCAGGATTTTTTCTGAACGCTTTATCAAAATATTGAAATGCTTCTTTCCACTTTCCACTGATTTGGCCAAAAGATAGACCCAGATTGAAAGAGTTTACATAGTTAGACCCCTCGATTGCCTGAATTTTAAGGAAATCAGAGGCTGCTTTTTCAGGATCTCCGTAGAATAAGTGTATGAGGGCTCTCGCATTTAAAATTTGCGTGTCTCTCGGAGTATGTTGTAAAGCTTTATCGTAGCTTGCTAAAGCATCTTCGTATTTACCCTGTTTTTCTTGAATCGACGCGGTAATCATAAGTACCTGTGACGAATCTGGATCCATAGCTCGAACAGCATTGAGGTCATTTTCAGCTTTATCAGGTTGATTTTGATCCAACCATGCTTGTGCACGCTTTAAATAGGCATTAGTGTATTCAGGATCTAATTCAATTGCTTTAGTATAGTCTTCAATAGCATACTTGGATGCTCCTGAACCTAATTTCATATCACCACGTTGTTTCCAGGCAGCTTCAAAACTAGGATTTAAACGAATTGCTTCGGAAAAGCAGTCTTCTGCTTCATCATACTCATCCTGACTTGCAGACATATATCCCTGGACAAACCATTCTTCCGAGGTTTTGTCAGAATCCTCTTTTTTGTCTATTCCCTTAATCACACTGATAAATTCTTTACGATAGCGCTCTGGTATCGCTTTGTCTTGAAGTAAATAGGGAAGAATGATGTCGATATGTGCCATGTATTCGCTTAAATGAACCATTTAGTGAGAAATTCAAGCTCTAAATGTACGGCTTTTCGACCTGAACTTATGACTAAAGTCAATAAAATTCAGATATCCAGCGCTTGTAAAGCACTGGCTGAAAAAAAATGTAAATATGAGAATTCTTTTACCAGACACTCATAATTCTTGTTTACTATGATCAAAAGCATACTTAAAATCCAATATTGTAAATCACTTAACTCATACCCAATGAAACGATTGTTCCTGTTTCTAATTCTGGCTTCTATTGGTCAATCCTTACATGCCCAAAAAAGGGCAATGGATCATGACGTTTATGATAGCTGGAATTCCTTAAATCAAACGCGCATTTCTGACGATGGCAACTGGTTTCTATATCTCCTTACACCTCAGGAAGGGGATAACCGGTTAATCATCACAGAACGTAGCTCGAATAAAACAGATACTCTTCATAGAGTTTCTCGGCTGGCCTGGACTTCAGATGCAAAACATGCAGCCTTCTTTATAAGTCCCTTGTTTTCCCAAACCAGACAGGCACGCATCAAAAAGGTAAAAAGAGAAGATATGCCCAAAGATACTCTTGGTATTTATGATCTAAATTCCAGAAAGCTAGACAAAATAGGGGATGTCAAATCATTTAAGATGCCAGAGAAAGGTTCAAACTGGATCGCTTATCTAAAAGAAAAAGAAAAACCAGCCCCTAAAGACACTTCACGATCAAAAGGTGCCTCTACTGGACGTTCTTCCGACCTTGATGGATCTCTTTTTGATGATATCATGGATATGGCTGATGGGAAAGGAAAAGCAAAACGGGGTGAGGGGACAACACTAGTTTTACGAAATCTGCAAACCTCCGAAGAGAGCACTTACCCGTTTGTAAGTGACTATATCTTTGATGAATCAGGATCAGTGCTTGCGATAGCTGTCGTCGGTAATGATAGCACGGTAAAAGCAGGAATACAGTTGGTTGATCTTAATACGATGAATATAAGTACCATAAGTACTGGAGCCATCACCTATAAATCACTGACGTTTAATTCAGATGGTACCAAATTCGCTTTTCTTGCTGATCGGGATACCACGGATGCGAAGCAACGTTTTTTTGACCTATATGTATGGGAAGGAAAAGGTGATTCTGCTCAAGTAGTTGCTTCTCGCTCGACAAATGGGATTCCTACTGGATGGATGGTAAGTGAAAATGGTTCTATTTCATTTTCAAAGAATAGTACACGTTTGATGTTTGGTACCGCACCTATTCCAGCTCCTGTGGATACTACAATCATTGAAATGGACATGGCAAAACTCGATATTTGGCATTGGCAGGACAAAGAATTGCAGCCCATGCAATTGGTCAATTTGGATAGAGAAAAGCGCAGATCCTATGCAGCTTTGATTCGCCTTAAAGATAAGGAAATGATGCAGTTAGCCGATGAACGTATGAGTGTCGTTTCCATTCCAATGGATAATGAAGCTGATTTTGCCATAGGAGCTGATGACAAAAACTATCTCTTAGCGTCTTCATGGTTAGGCTCATCTGCACGTGATATCTACCTAATAAATCTAACCACTGGTAAACGTGAACTACTACACGAAGAATTTTATGGAATGCCCCAAGCCTCTCCAAATGCAACATACTTATACTGGTACGACAGCGGCAACAGGAATTGGTATGCTCAAAATGTAAAAACCAAAATAGTCGTTAATTTAACACAGGCTGCTGGTTCTAACTTTTATAATGAGTCGCACGATTCACCCAGTGAACCTGGTTCTTATGGAGCGATGGGTTGGACTTCTAAAGATGAGTTTTTCCTTGTATATGATAAATTTGACGTTTGGAAGACGGACCCAACAGGTAAGAAAGCTCCTGTAAATATGACCTCAAATCATGGTAGATCCAACAACATTCAATATCGCTATCAGCGTCTGAATCCCGATGAAGAGTACGTCGATATCACAAAACCTGTGATGTATACTACCTTCAATACGGTCTCCAAATTCCAGGGATGGGCAAATCAATCAAGATCGGAAACAGATCCTGTTATGATTTGGGAAGGCCCATATACTGCAAACGTTGCTGCTAAAGCCAAATCTTCGGATGTCGTGCTCATTACTAAGGGTAATTTCAGTGAACTTCCAGAATTGGTTGAAACAACTCTTAGCATGAAAAACTTTACTCAGAGAAGTGTCACCAATCCACAAGCTAATGAATATTTGTGGGGTACTGCCGAGTTAGTCAAATGGACCAGTGCTGATGGGGTTCCTTTGGAGGGAGTTTTGTACAAACCAGAGGGTTTTGATCCATCAAAAAAATACCCGTTGATGGTTTACTTTTATGAAACCCACAGCGAAGGTTTATATCGACCTATGTCGCCAGCACCTTCTGCATCAACAGTAAATATTCCTCTGTTTGTAAGTCGTGGTTATATTGTTTTCACTCCTGATATCATATACAAAGAGGGCTATCCTGGAAAGAGTGCTGAAAATTCAATCATACCAGGTACCTTGAGTCTTGTTGCCAAAGGTTTTGTCGATGAAAAAAGAATGGCAATCCAAGGTCAGAGTTGGGGAGGTTATCAGGTAGCCCATTTAGTCACAAAAACAAATATGTTCGCAGCGGCTGGTGCCGGAGCACCTGTATCTAATATGACATCTGCATATGGAGGAATACGCTGGCAAACGGGAATGAGCCGTATGTTCCAATATGAAAAAACACAAAGTAGAATCGGCGCAACATTGTGGGAGCGACCACTTTATTATTTGGAAAATTCCCCGCTGTTTAAAGTTCCGGATATCCAAACTCCTCTTTTGATGATGCATAACGATAACGACGGAGCAGTACCCTGGTACCAGGGTATCGAAATGTTTGTTGCAATGCGTCGACTATCAAAACCTGTCTGGATGTTGAATTACAATGGAGAGGCACACAATCTTGTTCAACGTGTTAATAGAAAAGATCTCTCTGTTCGATTATCTCAATTCTTTGATCACTATCTGATGGGTGCGCCAATGCCGGTTTGGATGGCTCAAGGTGTACCTGCATCTCGAAAAGGAGTTGATTGGGGGTTTGACCTAGTAGATGATAATGCTACACATCATGACAAATCTCAAAAGCAATAAACTAAAACAAAAAAAGCCCGATGAACTCGGGCTTTTTTTTCTTGCCTATTGTACTGCGAACTTAGGAGGCATTTGCCTGTGAAAATTAGTATGCTTCTGTATTTCAGCAGCAATCCTCACTACATCAGCTTCTCCAAATAACTGTCCAACAATAGTAATCGATGTGGGATTTCCATTGTTATTAAAACCATTTGGCATTACAAGAGCGGGATGACCTGTTAAGTTCGTGATCTGAAGTTGAGAACCTCCGAAACTAGGACTTAATACAACATCAACCTCTCGCAGTGATTCGTGCATCATTTCAATAAGAATACCTCTGGCTCTATTTGCGTTGATATATTCTACTGCAGGTATAAATCGTGCTGATCTAAATACATTCGGCCAGGCATTTCTAACTTGACGAACCAATTCATCGTCGCGATTACTTCTTGTCAGCTCATCAAAAGCAGCAGCTGCTTCTGCAGATAAAATAAATGATAATGCATTTGATGGGAAATCCGGAAGAGAAACCTCTATTAACTCGATACCAAGTGAATCTAGTATCGTTAATATAGCTTGATCATTTGTTTTCCCGGGATAGTTGGCTTCAAACAATGATTTATAATAACCTACTCGTATAGATCGAAGTGGCTTAGTTGTGTCATATGAAAATCCAAATGCTTTGGTTGTAGGATCACGATCATCCTTTCCATGTATGGCTTCTAAAACCATCGCACAATCTTCTGCTGTTCGACACATCGGTCCTAGTTTATCCATAGTCCAACTTAGGGCCATAGCTCCATGGCGACTAACACGTCCAAATGTTGGCCTCAAACCTGTTACTCCATTGCGGGTTGATGGAGATACAATCGAACCAAGTGTTTCGCTTCCTATTGCAAAGGGGAGAGCACCAGAGGACACAGCAGATCCAGAACCAGCTGAGGATCCACTTGCTCCTTGATTCGTATTCCATGGATTCCGGGTCATTCCATCAAACCAAACTTCACCCCATGCTAGAGCACCAAGGCTGAGTTTAGCAGTTAAAACAGCACCGGCTGCATCAAGTTTTTCAATTACTGCAGCAGTTTCATCAATGACCTGGTCCCTGTATGGCATCGCTCCCCATGTCGTCTTGTAAGATGGAAAGGCAAGTAAATCTTTAGCCCCGTAGGGTATTCCATGGAGAGGTCCTCTATATTTACCCTCAGCTATTTCTTTGTCCATAGCTCGAGCACGCTCAAGAGCATACTCCTCAAGTAGGGTTACATAAAAAAATAATTCACCATTAAATCGTTTCAAACGATCTAAATACATTCTTGTTAACTCTTCAGAACTGACCTGTTGTGTTCTAATTAGGGTCGATAATTCTGCTACACTTGCAAATGCTAAGCGCTCTATAGCTTCAGGTCGCTGAATAGTTGATGGGAAAGTAAATGTCGATGGTGAGTTGTGATCTACAGGTTTATTCCATTTTAAAGGAATTGGATCGAATAATAGGACAGGTGATCTGGAGTTTAATAAGTTCAATCCACGAAGTTCGGCATATTCGCCGAGTTGCTCTCGTAGATTTTGTTGCATTGAATCACGTTCAGACGCATTGAATTCCAAACCAATAATACGCTCTGCTTCAGCAGTATTTAACCGAACTTGTTGAGCGTTTTGAGATTGAGCTATCGATAAATGAGCCCCAAAAGAATAAAATAACGTTAAAAAAAGTACCGATGTTAAACTACGCATATATACATCTTTAAATTAAAGAGATAAGTCTCAGACAGAGAATGTAAATACTCCATTGTATTGTTCATAGTGTAATCTCTGTTTTTAAAGCCTAGGACCAAATTCTTTCTTATATTCGTTTAAAAGGTTAAAATCAGTATCTATGAAGCTTTTCTTCCTTCTCGTTTTTCTATCCATGCCCATAGTGGTATCGGCACAAGAGAAAACAACCTTCATCTATAAAAATCTTGATAAAGCCCAGGAATTGGCAAAAAAAGATGGAAAAAAGGTACTTATTGATTTTTATGCCACGTGGTGTGGATACTGTCGAAGAATGGTGAACGAAGTCTACACCGATAAAACAGTGGGCACAACAGTCGATCGTTTTTATCATTTTGTTCGTATAGACATTGAATCTGAGAAACGTGTTCAATTCAACGGTAAAGTCATGACAATGCGAGAACTAGCGGCTAGTTTCGGTATACGCAGTACCCCTAGTTATGTTTTTCTAGATGTCCAAGGAAATCCAATTGGAGCTCAACCTGGATTTATGCCTCCGCCAATGTTTGGTCTTGTGCTTTCTTATGTAGGTTCTGATGCCTATAAGAGTGTAAAATTTGACGAATTTTCAAAAGGAAAGCTTTAATTTCTCTTTAATTATCCTGAATTTTCTCCAGTGTACTCCTTCTGGTTGGGGCGCAAAAAAGGATAGTTTTTCTTTTGATGTAGGATGTTCCAAAATCAAACTATGTGACCAGAGAGCTGGTGACGTTTGAACACTATCTGAAGTGCCGTATTTGTGATCCCCAACAAGTGGCCAGGATCTTGAAGAAAATTGAACTCTGATCTGATGGGCTCTTCCTGTTATTAGATGAATTAGCAATAAGCTCAAACTATCTCTTTCCTCTAGCACGCGATATTCAAGAAGAGATCTTTTAGCTCCTGGTGTATGTGATGGGACAACCGTAGTTGTATTTGAATATTCATTTTTTAGAAGCCAATCCTCCAATGCACCTCCAGGTAAACCCTGTCCATGAACGATAGCAAGATAGGTTTTAGTTAAGGTTTGCGATCGAATCTGTTCAGATAATCTGGATGCTGCTTTAGATGTTTTTGCAAATACCATCAGACCTCCAACCATGCGATCAAGACGATGTACCATGCCTACGTAAACGTTCCCCGGTTTATTTTCATGTACTTTTCTATACTCTTTAATTTGAGTAAGGAAATCTGCTTCACCTGATTTGTCAGCTTGAACAGGTATGCCTACAGGTTTCACTACGATCAGGATGTGATTATCTTCGAATATGACGTTCATAAATATTAAAATGCTGTTATTTACTCTAAGATACGATCCATCACTACCTAATCTAACTTAAACACCAAGACCAAGTAATTCTTCTTGAATCCCATACTATCACATAAACTGGAAAATGTACCTCTTCAACCTGGTGTTTACATCTATAAAGATGCAGATGGTGGAATTTTGTACGTCGGAAAAGCCAAACGGCTAAGAAACAGAGTAAGATCCTACTTCCAGGAATCTAAAAATCATGATGGTCGTATTCGTGTGATGATTTCGAAAATTCATGATTTAGAGTTTATCGTCACAGATTCCGAATCAGAAGCTCTTATGTTAGAGAATACACTCATTAAACGGTATTCTCCTCGTTATAATGTGATGTATAAGGACGATAAGTCATATCCCTATATTTGTATGACCCAGGGTGATCGTCCACGAATATTTCCAACC
Organism: uncultured Chitinophagales bacterium; assembly: GCA_964640035.1. Lineage (GTDB taxonomy): Bacteria > Bacteroidota > Rhodothermia > Balneolales > CAYWCV01 > CAYWCV01. Next base: position 68,014 of record CAZXGO010000002.1, on the reverse strand, counting down.
CGATCTATTATTAAAGATGGAAGTAAGTATTGGGGGCCCTACGATAGCGTGTTTGCCATGAAATCTATGCTTGAAACCATTCGAAAAGCATTCGATTTGTGTACATGCGCATGTAGTTCCAAGAATATCGATAAGTCTAGAGGTATTCCTAAATGGCACAGCTGTTTTGAAGATTACCTGGATCACTGTTCAGTGAATATACCCATCGATATATATCAAGATCATATACAGAAGGTTACACAACTCTTAAATGGTCGAACAGGTGAGTTGATCGCAGTTTTAAAGGATGAAATGGTTATAGCTTCTGAGGCATTGGCTTTTGAAGAGGCGGCTAAACTTCGCGATGGTATTCAAGCCTTAGAGCGCTTTAGTCAAAAAATGAAGGTTGTCTCTTCAATTCCAATAGATCGTGATCTATTCGCCCTTGAGTTGGATCAGGAATCAGACTCTGCATGTGGCGTCTTGTTTAGAATTAGAGAAGGCAAACTGGTAGGTAGTATTCAACGTATCATAAAACACATTGATGGGATACCAATTTCACAGATCATGCAGGGATTTGTTGAAGAGTATTATACCTCCGAACTTAGTACTGAATTACCTGATGAAGTATACCTAAGCCATGAAATGGAAGATGATGAGCCGTTATTTGACTATTTCAGAACCGTTCGAGGTAAGAAAGTTCCTATTTCAATGCCTCAAATTGGGGAAAAAGCACAGTTAGTTCGACTTGCTCAACAAAACGCAAAATTTCACCTTCGAGAATATCTATTATCTCAACAAAAAAAGGAAGAGTCTAGAATTCCACATTCGGTACAATCACTCCAAAGAGATCTTCGTCTTCCCAGATTACCAAGACGAATTGAATGTTTCGATAACTCAAATTTGCAAGGCACTGATCCTGTTTCCGCGATGGTTTGCTTTGTAGATGCTCAACCTAAGAAGAGTGCCTACAAAAAATTCAACATTCAAACAGTAGTAGGACCGGATGATTTTGCTAGCATGGAGGAGGTAATCACACGTCGCTTTAGTAAAGCAAATCGCCTAGAGAATGAGTTGCCTGATTTAGTAGTCATAGATGGGGGAAAGGGTCAATTAAGTAGCGCAGTTAGAGCATTAAAATCGATCGGAATGTATGGGAGATTTCCAATTATAGGTTTAGCTAAACGACTTGAGGAAGTATTTCTTCCAGAATCTTCTGAATCGATAATCATTCCTAAGACATCCTCCAGTTTGAAATTGTTACAACGAGTACGTGATGAGGCGCACCGTTTTGCGATTACTTTTCATCGAAAAAAACGATCAAAAAGGACAGTAAAATCACAATTACATGATATCCCCGGGGTTGGACCTCGTACAAGTCAAAAGCTGATTAGGCATTTCGGTAGCGTAAAAAAAATCAAGGAAGCCTATTTAGAAGATTTGGAATCGTTAGTCGGCACATCATTAGCTCGAGTTATAAGAGATTATTTTGATGAGGTAAACCATTAAATAAGGATCAATAACATCATCATGTTATTTCGAGAACTCAGAGGGTACTGTATGTTGACCTAGCATTATTGACTTGAGCTATAAATGATAAAACATTAGATTATTAAGTGTGCTTAATTCGGTAGTGATGTCACAATAAACTTCAAACTAACCGCGTTGAGGTACCCATGAAGTCGATGAAATCAGATCTACAAAGTTATAACAAGCTTGACGACCAGGAATTGGTGCGTATGTATCGTCGCAATGGCGATCAACATGCTTTTAAACTTTTATTAGAGAGGCATCAATCGAAAATTTATTCCTATATCTACAGTATGGTGAACAATGCAGATGTCGCAAATGACATTTTTCAGGATACGTTCACGAAAGTTATCACCAAACTTGATGACACATATGACGAGCAAGGTAAATGGATAGCCTGGGTTATGAGAATAGCTCACAATGCGACAATAGACTATATACGCAAACAACGTCGCTTCATTGATGTCAATGCAAATACGGAATCTGACTACGATTTTTATGATCGTTTGCCTGATGAAGGTCAACTTAGTTCTCAAGAGCAAGTTGAACTTAAAGAGGATAAAACAGCACTTATGAAGCACATAGCCCAATTACCAGCAGAACAACGCGAGGTCGTTATGTTGCGACATTATTACGAGCTTTCTTTCAAAGAAATTGCTGATTTAACGGACGTATCCATAAATACTGCTTTAGGAAGAATGAGATATGCCTTGATCAACCTTCGTAAAATGTTTGAAAAAGAGAATTCAGATAAAGTTACGTATGAAAAAAATTGAAGAGCTCTGCATCAAATACTTGATGAACGAAACAGATCCGTCTGAGACTGCTCACATCAGAGCAGAAATCATCGATGATTCAGATGCACTCATTGAATATGAGTCCTTAAGAGCAACCTTGAATCGGCTTGATGCCTTGCCTCATATTTCGCCTCCAGAACATGTTACCTCAGTAATACTTGAGAAAGCTAGAAAAAATAAGAGAATTATCTCCAGACTGCATATCATCAAATCGAACAAATGGATGATTGCAGCTGGGTTAAGTTTTGTTGCAATTTCAGGTGTTATCGCAAGTGTTAGCATAATGAATGGTTTATTCTTAAAGTCAAACACACTGTCAAATAGTGAGATTCATTGGGTCGATAAGAATGATATCATTACAGTTTCTCCTGGAAATCAGACATCTGTTCCAGTCAGTGAACATTCTAATAAGCTCAAGCCCGTATTAGCTACTCCACAAGATGCAGTGGAGAGTACAGACATAACATTGGCTGGATCTAAACAGGTGGTTATTAAGCCATAATCTTCACTATTCCTTCCCATCAATAGTGCTATATTTAGTGATGGTACGTTTATTATGGATAGGAATATTTTTATTCGTTTCACTTACATCAACATCTGAGGCTCAACTACGGATTGATAAACATATTCGTGATGGAACCTTAAATGATGTGAAAATGACTACCAATGAAGTTTCCATAAATTTGGACACTCTTATATTGGGTAGCATCAAAACGAATGCTTGGGACAAATACACCTCAAAATTTGGTAAGGGTTTAGAATTTGGGGTGTTTGCTTCTCTTCCGGATCCTGGATTTCCCTTTAGACTTGTATCATGGAATCTACCATTCTATGGTGGTGGATATCAATCAGGCGGATTGCGAGAAGCTGGCCTTATCGGTAGATTATGGTCTGGTATCGATTCCGCTGGTTCCATCAACGAAGATAGTATACGTGTCAAAACAAGTACTACCTCGTTGAAGATTGATGCATTCGAATATCGTATGGCAGAATTAGAATTTTCCAATACACCTTACTTAAAGGGAGCTCAATCCATTGGCTTATCAGTCCTTTATGATACAGGACCAGATAGTTTGGCGATCAGTCCGATATGGACGAGTGACATAATGGTTAACCAAATGTTTTATTCTCGACTGGTTCCTTTAACGGATTCAACGGTACAGAGAAAATATGTTGACCACTCTGAATTCTGGAGATCATACAATGTAGATGGGAATATCTTTGGACAGTTGTCAGGCTTTTTAATTATTGAACGTGACACGAGTAAAATAGAAAACCGTGGTCCAAATAGTGGGGGGCCACTTGGAACAGGATTAAATGAAAAGTGGTATTTACCTGGAAGTCATAACGTCATCGGAAATTTTCCGAATCCGTTTAACCCTTCAACAACTCTAAGGATAATACCTCAATTTACAGGCCATCATGACCTCAAAATTCACGACATCACGGGTAGATTGGTTTATGAAAAAAGCCTTACACTAATAGTTAATGATGAATATTTTTTGGATTTAGTTGCAAATAATTGGGCTTCAGGTGTTTATTTAGTTAGTATACACACCTCGAGTTACAGGTGGATTCACTCAATTACATTTGTAAAGTAATACGGTGTTCATGAAAGGTCTTTTCTTTATCTTGGTGCTCAAATAGGATAGAAATTCGTCACAAAAAACAGAATGGGAAAAGTAATATCCGTAGCTAATCAAAAAGGGGGGGTGGGGAAAACTACATCAGCAATTAATTTAGCTGCAAGTTTGGCTGCCCTTGAACACCCAACGTTGGTTATTGATATAGATCCTCAGGCAAATTCAACGTCAGGTTTGGGTTTTGATCCCAAAAACTCCAAATACTCCGTTTATGATGTTCTCGTTGGAGGCATTCAGCTTCAGGAAACGGTGTTAAACTCAGTGTTACCCTTTTTAGATGTTGTACCCTCACATATTAATCTAGTTGGTGCAGAGATTGAAATGATTGATAGGGAGGGCAGAGAAAAGATTTTGCTACATGCGATTGCAGAGGCTCGAGAAAAATATGATTTCATCATCATAGATTGTCCGCCATCTCTTGGTCTACTCACTATCAACGCCCTTACGGCATCTGATTCAATAGTGATTCCTGTTCAATGTGAGTATTTCGCGCTTGAAGGACTCGGTCAATTATTGAATACGATAAAAATAGTTCGTCAACACCTGAATACCTTTTTAGAGATAGAAGGTGTGTTACTAACCATGTTTGACAACAGAACAAGGCTATCCAGCCAAGTAGCTCTAGAAGTGAAGAAGTATTTCAATGAAAAAGTGTTCAATACTGTCATAAGCAGAAATGTTCGTTTAGCCGAAGCGCCTAGTTTTGGAAAGCCAATTTTATTGTATGATTCGGTTAGTATTGGATCGCAAAATTATTTAGCTCTTGCTAAAGAAGTAATCACACGAAATAAAAAACTCTTTAAAGACAGTTCAGTGTTTAAAGCTGAGTTGAATTAGCTTCAGGATTATGAGCAAAAATACTAAGAATGTACTTGGCAGGGGATTAGGGGTATACTTCCCAGTATCTGAAAATGATGATCGTCCAAAAACAGATGATACGAAAAGTCAGACTTCAGTAGGGTCTATAGATCATATTCAAGTATCTAGTATCAGAGCAAATCCTAATCAACCTCGTAAAGAATTTGACGAGTTCAGATTACAAGAATTATCAGAGTCTATCCACCAACATGGGCTTATACAACCCATCACCGTTCGCGAAATTGGGGAGGGACGCTATGAGTTGATAAGTGGAGAGAGAAGACTTCGTGCTACAAAAATGGCTGGTTTGAAAACAATACCAGCGTATGTGAGACAGGCTAATGATGATCAAAGTTTAGAATATGCTCTGATCGAAAATATTCAAAGAGAGCAGTTAAACCCAATTGAGACAGCCCTAGGTTTTCAGAGATTAATGGAAGAGTTAGGTTATACTCAGGAAAAAGTTGCCGAGAGAGTTGGGAAAAATCGTTCAACGGTTACTAATACTCTGAGACTTCTACAATTACCTGATATTGTTCAATTAGCCGTCAAGCAAGGAAAGATTTCTGCTGGTCATGCACGTGCTTTAGTTACCATCGATAATTCGAGTATTCAGGAAAAAGTTCTTCAAAAAGCCATTGATGAAGACTTTTCTGTTCGTCAAATGGAGTTGTACGTAAAGTCCTTACAATCCAAAAGGACTAAGAAAAACGTTCTCTTGAAACCGAAAGAACAACACTCTCTTGAATTACAAGAACTTGCTTCCCGTCTAAGAACGCGTTTTGGAACTAAAGTGCTACTCAAGAAGAAACAAATGGGGGGTGAAATCCGCATTGAATATTATAATAATGATGAACTTGAGCGCATTTTATCTTTATTCGATCAGATTTCTTCGTAATCTGATCGTAATATTCGGAATTCTCGTTGCTACACTAGTTTTACAGCCGGTTTACGTGCATGCTCAAGATGAACTTAATGAGCCAATATTAAGTCGAGATTCTGTTCCCAATCCATCTACAGTTTGGAAGAAATCGGCATTACTCCCAGGATGGGGCCAGGTTACAAACAAACAACCCTGGAAGATTCCGATTATTTATGCATCTCTTGCTGGGCTAGGATACTACTCTATAGCTCAACATAATGAGTATAATGATTACAAAGCGGCATTTTACAACTCGGTGGTAACCAACACCGATCAAAAATTTGGTTCCACACGTGCAGATCTCGATGGGTTACCTCCTGAACTACTCAGATATAACAGAAATACTTTCAGGAATCGTCGAGATATTGGTATTCTAATGGTTGTGGCTGCATGGGGTTTAAATGTTGTAGATGCGTATGTTTTTGCACAACTCCGTGATTTTGACACAGGACCCGATTTAACATTTGTACCACGTCGAAATGATCTGCATGGTATAAATGAGGCACAATATTCAATGGATGTGATCTTAAGTATCCCTTTAAATAAAAAATAGCGCCATATGGAAGAGAAAAATTTTCAACGATTCAGTTCGTACGAAGAAGATATCCAAAACGATTTGTGGCGGATATTTAAAATTATGGGAGAGTTTGTGGAGGGATATGATCGAATGTTTAAAATAGGCCCTTGTGTTAGCCTATTTGGATCAGCTCGTCTCAAACCTGAGAATCCGCATTACAAGACAGCCGTAGATATTGCCCAGAAATTTACTGAACTAGGCTTTGGAGTAATCACTGGTGGTGGACCAGGTCTGATGGAGGCTGGTAACCGTGGGGCTCAATTAGGCAATGGAAAAAGCGTAGGACTATGTATAAGTCTACCATTTGAAGAGGAGCCAAATCCGTATGTTGACCCCAAAAACGTGCTAAAATTCAATTATTTCTTTGTTCGAAAAGTTATGTTCATGAAATACGCTCAGGGTTTTATTATTCTACCCGGTGGTTTCGGCACATTGGATGAACTATTTGAAGCTTTGACACTTATTCAAACAAATAAAATATCCCGTTTTCCAGTTGTAATGGTAGGTAAAGACTATTGGGGTGGGATGGTTGATTGGATTAAACATCGAATGGTAGAAGAAGGAACAATTTCAGAATCCGATCTGGATTTGTTTGTGCTTACAGATAGTGTAGATGAAGTCATCAAAATTGTGAGTGATTTTTACTTGAGGAACAAACTCAAGCCGAATTTTAATTACTGATAATCACGTTTTCTTGTGCTTATTTCTTGATCGCTCTGGTCTGAATAGTTCACCGATCGGTAAAAAAGGAAATCTTTTGTTATTGGAATACGTTTATTTTTTTTACTTTCGTTACGCTATTGCCTTATCTATTGGACCAAGAAACAAATCAAGTAACAGATTTATGAAAAATTTGCTAAAAGCCTCATTTACCTTTTGTGTACTTGCGGCAATTTCTGTGACTCAAATAAGTTTTGCGCAGACGCGTGTTGAAGCGATCACCGCTTTTAATGAAGCTTTAGAAGTTGCCAAAGGAAATGATTTCCAAAAAGCAATCGCTGCTTTTCAAAAAGCAGCTGATATTGCAACAAAAGCTGGTGATTCAAAAGACATCAAAGACAAAGCAGAAAAGCAGTTACCAACACTTCAGTTTAAACTTGCTGGCAGCCTTTACAGCTCTGGTAAAGTGCAGGAGTCTATTGATGCATTTAAAAAAGCTGCTGAATATGGAACACGGTACGGAGATGCTGATATCAAGCGCAGATCCGAAAATAACTTACCAACAATCTATTATGCAGTGGGGAATAATCATCTAAAGGCAAATAAATTTGCTGAAGCAGATGCTGCATTTAATGAGGCTCTAAAACTTAATCCTAATTTCGCCAATGCGTATTATGGGAAATACCTATCTCTTAAAGCACAAAACAAATGGGATGAGGCAGTAGCTATGGCTAACAAGACTGTTGAGATGGCAAAAAAAGCTAACGATAACAGGGTTGTTAACACTGTATCTGATAACGTTCGTAAAGAATATATTGTTCGAGGCGTACGTCGTTCCGAGGCTAAAAGCTATACCGAAGCCATAGGCATGTTCAACGATGCCCTCAAATTTGGTGAAGATCCTGATGCTCATTACAGAATGGCCGAAACCTATAATAAAATGGGTCAATCTGATAATGCGATTGCATCAGCTAATAAATCACTTGAACTCGAAAAGGGTGGTGCTGCCGACAAAGCTAAAATTTACTTTGAGCTAGGTACGGCTCAAATGGCTAAAGGTAATTTTCCTGCAGCATGTAGCTCTTTCAAACTAGCAGCAGTTGGAAGCTTCAAAAATGCTGCAGAACACCACATGAAAAATGATCTTAAGTGTGGTAATTAACATCTAATTACCCGTTGTTTAGAAGGACTCTTTCCAAAAGAAGGAGTCCTTTTTTTGTTCAAATAAGAAACACTTTCTTTACAGTTTTAGGCCCTTTACTGTATCTTCACAATTATCAAAAGTTCAATTTTATAGCATATGCAAAACCTGGAGGATCTCTGCGTTCATACCATTAGAACTTTATCAATGGACGCTGTTCAAAAAGCAAACTCTGGTCATCCTGGTATGCCTATGGGTATGGCTGATGCCGCTTTCGTTCTTTTTACCAAACATTTGAATTTTAATCCCCAAAATCCATCCTGGTTTAACAGAGATCGTTTTATTTTATCTGCTGGGCATGGCTCTATGCTTCTGTACAGCCTCTTACATTTAACGGGCTACAATCTCTCTTTAGATGATATAAAGTCATTTCGTCAATGGGGCTCTATTACTCCCGGACACCCAGAAGTTGGCCATACACCCGGTGTAGAAACTACTACAGGTCCACTTGGTCAAGGTTTTGCTAACGGTGTTGGTTTTGCGATAGCAGAGGCACATTTAGCTGCTATGTTTAACACCCCTGAACATACAATCGTCGATCACTACACGTATGCAATAGTCAGTGATGGCGATTTAATGGAAGGTGTAACGCACGAAGCCGCTTCTATGGCCGGCCATTTAAAACTTGGTAAGCTCGTCTATTTATATGATGACAATAATATCTCAATAGATGGAGCAACAGATCTTGCATTCACGGAAGATGTATTGCGTCGGTTTGAAGCCTATGGTTGGCACATTCAGCGTGTTGATGGACATAATCGTTCTGAAATAGACCGCGCTATTGAGCATGCAAAACGAGTACTGGATAAACCTTCACTGATTTCTTGTCGAACCCATATTGGATATGGTAGTCCAAATAAACAAGATTCTGCTTCTAGTCATGGATCACCACTTGGTTCCGAGGAAATTCGATTGACAAAGAAAAACTATGGTTGGGACCCTGATCATGAATTTTACATTCCTGAAGAGGTAAAAACCTGGTTTTCTCAATATTTAGAAAAGGGGAACAAACTCGAATCATCTTGGAAGTCCGTACTAAAAGAATACCAGAATGTACAACCTAAACGTGCTGAAGAATTTGAAAGGATTGTACAAGGGAAGCTCCCGAATAATTGGTCTAAGACCATTCCTTTTTTCGAAGCAGAACCCAAGGGAATGGCAACTCGTAAAGCATCTGGGCTAGTTTTAAATGCAATTGCCTCTAACGTTTTAAACCTTTTAGGTGGATCTGCAGATCTTGCAGGATCAAATAATACCTGGATTGATGATGCTTCGGTATTTCAGGCTGGAACTTACCAAGGGCGTAACTTTCATTTTGGTGTTCGCGAACATGCCATGGGATCAGCACTAAATGGAATGGCCTTGCATGGCGGCATCATTCCCTATGGAGGAACCTTCTTAGTCTTCTCAGATTACTGTCGTCCGGCCATCCGTATTGCTGCTCTTTCTAACATTCCTTCCATTTTTATTTTTACTCATGATAGTATTGGCCTTGGTGAAGACGGGCCAACTCACCAACCTGTAGAGCACTTGGCTGCCTTACGTTCTATACCGAACTGCCATGTTTGGCGTCCTTGTGATGCCAATGAAACTGCAGCTGCATGGATTGCAACTATGGAACGGAAAGATGGCCCTACACTTCTCATACTAACACGTCAAAATGTACCCACTCTCGATCTTACCAAAGATCATTCAAACGTGTTAAAAGGAGGATATATTCTTTCAAAAGAACACGGAATTCAACCTGATGCAATCATTATGTCAACAGGATCCGAAGTACACATAGCATTGGATGCTCAGCGCCAACTTCAAGAGAAGGGTATAGATGCTCGTGTTGTTAGTATGCCTTGCATAGAAGTATTTAGAAAACAAGAGAAACATTACAAAGAAAGTGTTATCCCCTCATCCGTTACAAATCGAGTTGTCATTGAAGCAGCCTCGGCTTTCGGATGGCATGAATGGGTTGGGCAACATGGCAGTATCATCGCCATTGACGGTTTTGGAGCATCAGCACCATTCGAAAAGATTTATCTTGAGTATGGGTTAACTTCTGAAGCTGTTGTTTCAGCAGTTATGAATCAAAAAAATTAATATTTACGCTGTATACAAGTAATAGTAATATCATCTAGAGTTTTTTGGTCTCCAATGAATTCTTCAAGACTAGTCTGCATTTTGCTTATCACCGTCTTGGCACCAAGCTTACTATATAATTCAAAAATTGAGAAGATACGTTCTTCTCCAAACTCAATATGTTGAGCATTTCTAGCCTCACACAATCCATCCGTGTATAGTAGTAGTGTATCTCCTTGTTGAAAGGATATCTCTGTTTCTTCAAGGTGTTCATCCATCTTAAATGTAGTTGTCATACCCAGAGCAAATCCTTTCATTTTTAGGAATTCTGCCTGATTTAATGATTTTTGAAACAACAGGGGGTAATTATGTCCAGCTCGACTTATGTGAACCACATTCTGATCATTTGGGAAAAAACAGGCACATGATGTTACAAAAGTTTTATCCTTTGAACTTGCTTTAATAAGCTTATTGAGCTCATTCAGGAGGTGTTTGGGCTGAAACTCACCTTTTTCAACGAGAAGATGAACCATAGCCTGTAATCGGACCATATACAATGCCGATGGTAATCCCTTCCCGGATACGTCTGCAATGATGACTAGTGTACCTTTTTTTGTCTCAATTATATCTACATAATCACCTCCAACCTCTTGATCTGTATGTGCAAAAGACACTATTTCTAAGTGATGCGTTTCAATTTCAGCTTGAGGTAAAAGACTCAGCTGGATATCTCTGGCTAAATCAATTTCTTTTTTTGCATCTAATTTTTCTAACAGTTCAATGAACAATAACATGGCCATTATTAAGAATGCCAAAGGATGCATAAGTCCTGTGAGAAATCCTCCATCACTGAAATATGGGAATACAAATAGAAGAATAGTCAGAAAGAAGAATAGTCTTCTTGTAGGATTTAGACGCATAACGAGAGCAGTAAACAAACGTCCTACTTGGCTATGGAAGGGTACCGAGATTCCGCTATTTCGTTCCTCTGAGGTTAATACGGTGTCTTCATACACCTTAATTAGGCGTTCTCGATCAGCTTTGTAATCGATTTCGATCCGATCTCGAGACATTCCCTCAGTATATTGATCAACATACTTTTTTGAGGTTTGAATGATAGATTTAGACTCGTTTTTAAGACTCATATTTGGTTGGTGATACTGGCTTTTATACCTTATTCGAAAATTTCATCAAAAAGTTATTGCTGTACTTATCATCCTTTCAATTTTTCAGTAATGTCGTCAAAATATAAGGTCTATCTAGTAGATGCTATGGCCCTTGCTTACCGATCACATTTCGCGATGTTACGGTCGGGATTAAAAAATGCGGAAGGTATGGCTACAGGATCCATTTTTGGCTTTGCGAATACCCTGGTGAAGCTGATGGATCAGGACAAACCTAGTCATATTGCTGTTGTATGGGATACACATGCACCTACATTTCGACATGAAATGGATCCGGCATACAAAGCCAATCGTCCCCCGCAGCCGGAGGAATTGACGATTGCTATCCCTCTCATTAAAGAGATGATTGAGTATTTCGGCATTAAAAATTTGGAATCGGATGGTTTCGAAGCGGATGACATCATCGGAACTTTGGCTAAACAGGCAGAAGCAGCTGAGGCGGACGTGTATCTGGTCACGCCAGACAAAGATTTTATGCAGTTAGTAGATGATCACATCAAAATGCTTAAGCCTCTAAACAATGGTGATGGATTTGATATCATCGATAGAGATGGTGTTGTTCGTTATTTTGGGGTACAGCCTGAACAAGTGATCGATGTTTTAGCCCTTATTGGTGATACAAGTGATAATGTGCCAGGCGTGCCGGGTATTGGGAAAAAGGGTGCTCCAGAATTGATATTGCAACATGGAAGTATCGAAAAACTTATACATGCAGCTCCCGGAATAAGCTCAAAACGTGTGCGCGATGGTATTCTTCAACATGCTGAACAAGCGTTAAAATCAAGGGTATTAGTAACCATAAAAACGGATGTCCCCGACATTATGCCATGGAGATCACTTCAATGGCAGGGACCTGACAATGAACGACTTGGTGGATTTTTCAAGCGAATGGGTTTTAGATCGTTGACACAGCGTTTTGTGACAAGTCCACAGGTCGTAAATGTCAACAGTGTTCGTCAATCAAGTAGTACACAACACGATCTATTTGGCGAACAAACACCAAAAATTACTGCTCATGATGGATCGTTCAAGGCGGATGAAGTAGTTTACAAGACGATCTTGAATGAGGATGATCTCCGGGTATTAGTAGAGATTCTCAAAAAACAGAGCGTATTCAGCTTCGATACAGAGACGACTGGCCTTAGTGGAATTACGTCTGAATTGGTAGGTATTTCACTATGTACTAAAGCTAAACATGCATGGTATATCCCCATAATGGGTGAGAAATCGATAGATATAAAGCTAGTTCAGGATCTTTTAGGGCCTATTTTTTCAGATCCTAACATCATTAAAGTTGCACATCATCATAAATTCGATTATCAGGTACTCACCCGACATGGATTAAAACTGGTTGGTCCCAATGTTGATACCATGCTTGCAGCTTATATCATCGATTCGAATCAATCCCTTAAAATGGATCGATTGTCTGAAAAGTATCTGGATTACTCACCGATTCCAATTGATCGTTTAATAGGTAAGGATAGCCCTTGGAAACGCATGGATCAGGTACCCTTGGACCAAATCACTCCCTATGCCTGTGAAGATGCAGATATAACTTTACGATTATATGAGGTTTTATTTCCATTGATCGAGAGAGATGAGTTAGAAGAAGTGGCAACGATGATTGAGTTTCCTCTCAGTGAAGTACTCGCTGATATGGAATTGAAAGGTGTTAAAATAGACTCCGATATGCTAAAAAATTTTGGGGTTACACTTTCTGAGGACATTCAAGAAATTGAAGCCAAAATCTTTGGTACAGCCGGATGTACATTTAATTTGAATTCACCAGCTCAGTTAGGAGATATACTTTTTAATAAATTGAACATACCTACAGGAAAAAAGACAAGCACTGGAAAATTTTCAACCAACGAAGAAGTGTTAACAGAGTTGGCTCTTCAATATGATGTCCCGAAATATATCCTTGAATACCGTGGGTTGAGTAAGCTTAAATCAACCTATGTAGACACCCTCCCGGAGCTTGTGGAGCCATCTACAGGACGTTTGCATACTAGTTTTAATCAAAGTGTTGCTGCAACCGGTAGATTATCTTCGTCAGGACCTAATCTTCAAAATATTCCAATTCGTACGGCTAAGGGCCGTGAAATCCGTCGAGCATTTATAGCAGAGGATGGTTTTAAACTTATGTCATCCGATTACTCCCAGATTGAGTTACGCATTATTGCATCCATTGCAAATGACAAAGCCATGAAAGAAGCCTTCGAAAGGGGAGAAGATATCCATGCTCGTACCGCAGCTGAAGTTTTTGGTTTGTCTAACCTAAATGAAGTTACCCCTGAACAGCGACGCAAGGCGAAAGAAGTTAACTTCGGAATACCCTATGGAGTAAGTGCTTTTGGTTTAGCACAAAGGCTTGGTATCTCAAACACGGAAGGTAAGCAGATGATTGAAGCGTATTTCAATCGATTCCCAGGTATCAAAGAATACATACGTGAAACCATATCATTTGCAAAAGATCATGGGTATGTAAAAACCCTAACTGGTCGACGCAGATATATCCCTGATATACAATCTGGTAATGCTGCGGCTCGGGGATTTGCTGAAAGAACTGCCATTAATATGCCCATTCAGGGAACAGCTGCTGATCTGATCAAAATAGCAATGATATGTATCCATAACTATTTAAAAGAGGGAAACTTCCGTAGTAGAATGCTGCTTCAGGTCCACGATGAATTAGTTTTTGAGATATATGAATCTGAAATTGACAGTGTACCGTCTGAGATCTGCAGGCACATGGAGGAGGCCATGCCCATCGGAGTACCGTTGAAAGTGGAGATGGGAATAGCCGGAAATTGGCTTGATGCCCATTGACAATCGCTTACAATCGCTTACAATCACTTACAATCACTTACAATTACTTAAAGTCGCTTACAGTCGCTATTATTGTCCGAGATTGTCCGAGATTGTCCGAGATTGTCCGAGATTGTCCGAGATTGT
>CAZXGO010000002.1:44580-53538 GCA_964640035.1 uncultured Chitinophagales bacterium | reverse complement strand
ATTGTCCGAGATTGTCCGAGATTGTCCGAGATTGTCCGAGATTGTCCGAGATTGTAAATGATTGAATATCCCCGTATCTTATGAATCTGTAAATATTTTCTTAAACGGCGAAGTAATGCCGTTGTTTTAAACCGTTCAGACACAGGAAATCTTTCATGAATGTTGGAAAAATAGCCCAGATTATCGGACCGGTGGTTGACGTTGACTTTGATCAAGACAAGCTTCCTGCCGTTTTAAGTGCATTATATGTCGAACGTGATGGAAATCGAATCGTACTAGAGGTTGCCCAGCACCTTGGTGAAAATCGTGTTCGTACCATTGCTATGGATTCTACGGATGGTTTAGTGCGTCAAATGCCTGTATATGATACGGGGGGTCCTATTTCGATGCCTGTGGGTGACGATATTCGTGGTCGTTTATTTAATATTGTTGGAGACGCTATTGATGGAATTCCATCCCCAAAAGGTGATCGTACGTATCCAATCCACCGACCAGCGCCTGATTTTTCTGAGCTATCCTCTACTACTGAAATTCTTGAAACGGGTATAAAGGTTGTTGATTTATTATGCCCATATGCCAAAGGTGGAAAAATTGGGCTATTTGGTGGTGCTGGTGTTGGTAAAACCGTTTTGATTCAGGAGCTTATCAACAATATTGCTAAACATCACGGTGGTCTATCTGTTTTTGCCGGTGTGGGTGAACGTACTCGTGAAGGAAATGACCTTCTTCGTGAGTTTATTGAGTCTGGCGTTATTAACTACGGTGAAGAATTTAAAAGAGGAATGGAAGAGGATGGTGATTGGGATTTGAGTAAAGTTGATCCTGAAGCACTTAAATCAAGCCAGGCTACTCTTGTATTTGGTCAGATGAATGAACCGCCTGGAGCTCGTGCGCGCGTTGCCCTATCCGGATTAACCGTCGCTGAATATTTTCGTGATGAAGTGAGTCGTGACATTCTTTTGTTTGTTGATAACATTTTCCGTTTCACTCAAGCAGGTTCTGAAGTATCGGCACTTCTTGGCCGTATGCCATCTGCAGTAGGGTATCAACCAACGCTTGCTACTGAAATGGGTGATCTCCAGGAGCGCATTACATCGACACACAAAGGTTCTATTACCTCGGTACAGGCTGTGTATGTGCCTGCTGATGACTTAACTGACCCTGCTCCAGCTACAACGTTTTCACACTTGGATGCTACGACCGTTCTTTCACGTGCGCTTACAGCAATTGGTATTTATCCAGCTGTAGATCCACTCGATTCAACATCTCGTATTCTCGATCCACATGTTATCGGTAAAGAGCACTATGACTGTTCTCAGCGCATTAAAACCTTGTTACAACGCTATAAAGATCTCCAGGATATCATTGCTATTCTGGGTATGGATGAACTATCTGATGAAGATAAACTTGTTGTTGCGCGTGCGCGTCGTGTACAACGTTTCTTAAGCCAGCCATTCTTTGTTGCTTCGCAGTTTACAGGATTAGAAGGAAAGTATGTCAAGATTGAAGACTCAATAAAAGGCTTCAACATGATTATGGATGGTGAACTTGATCACTTGCCAGAAAATGCTTTCCACTTGGTTGGTACTATTGAAGATGCTATTGCCAAGGGTGAGCGCCTAATTGCTGAAGCTAAAGCGTAACATCCATGAAATTATTTCAGGCTCAAATATTAACTCCAGATGGAACTGTATTTGACGGTCAGGCAGAAAGCATTCGTATGCCAGGAGTTCAAGGTGATTTTCAAGTATTAATTAATCACGCTAACCTTATGGCATCATTAGAAATAGGACCTGTTATTTTGGTAGATTCTAATGGAAAAACGCATAAATACGCGATATCAGGTGGCGTAGTAGATGTAAACTCCAATGTAGTTTCATTGTTTGCAGAAGCTGCCGAGCATGCAGATACCATAAATATCGAACGTGCACATGCTTCAAAAGACAGATCGGAACAACGACTTAAAGATTCATCAATGGATCAGCTCAGAGCAGAAATTTCATTACGTCGAGCTCTTAATCGATTAAAAGTAGCTGGTCATTGATTACCGTTCGCAATTACTTTAAGGCTGATTCTGTACAGGGTCAGCCTTTTTTTATATCACAATACTCAGATCAAGCCAATCAGAAGATTTCATGTTTAAGATCGTGTCATATTGTGACATGTCTTTAGCATAAAAATACATTTCACTATTGATACTAATTCCATTAAGACCCGATAAATAGGGTATTAATGGATCATTATCTCGCGTATACAGTGAAAGTAGCGTACAGTCAGATCCTAACTGTTTGTTATTGATATAGCGAAAGAGGTTTGCCAGAACACGTGGTTCACCATCGTGAGCGAATAGAACAAGAGATTGCTGCTTTAGTGGCTTATTCATTTCGATGGGTTTTGGCATAGGGTAGAATAAACCAATGGTTTTTACAATACGATTTGCCCATCTAATCTGAGCATTGACTTGATTAACTTGATAATGTCGGTAGGGAAATTCATCCCAAAGGGCTGTTACTGCCCGAATTTTTTCACCTTCACAGGCTACATAGAAATGGTGAATGGATAATCCTTGTATGGTCTTTGTAATAGATTCAATTCTGTGATGATCTACAATAGTACTTAGTCGAAAAAAGCTCGCATATTTCTTATACAGTTCAGCTAATCTTGGAATATCATCCAAATTAGCCTGCCTAATTGTATACCTATCATCGATGGGAAGTTTTCGCCATGGTATGATGTTGAAGACACAATTGTCACCCAGATGATGTCCTGGAGGTAAACCAGCCCTACCACTAGCAAAAACTGCAGGCTTCTTATTCGCTTTTAGAAAATTACCAATTACAAAATCAGTATCAGAGGCAAGAATTCTATCGATAGCTCCCTTAACCAGACGATATGTTACTGTTGTGGATCTGTAGAGAGGGTCAACTCTAAAATCCATGACGTAGGCACACTTTTTTGGACTGCCTAGTAACAGTGCATGAAAATGAATGACCCCAATTAAACCTATTACCTTATTGCCATCAGTAGCAAGGTAATGCCAGGAGTCAGGATCCAATTGTTTGAGAAGGGTATCAAATTTGGGTTTTCTATGAACGGTGAATGAGATCATCCCTTCTTGTGGACAACGATCAGCGAGGGCTAGAATCGCATCATTATCTGAATCAACCGCTAATCGGAATTCCATTGTGAGATGATATTAATCTTCCAGGCTTATTAATTAGCGTTTTAGACCTGGCTTGTAGGTATACTTTGCTCTCGTTTCCACGTCTTCACGGTAGAACGCTACATCTTTGAATAATCCATCTACATATCTTTGAGCTTGATCATAGAAATGGGCTGATGAGGGATTTGAACTGTTCCCACCGGCTAATAGACTTTTAGCTTTAACCCGATCACCAAATTCCACAACAGCTACAAAGCTGTTTCCTGAAGTTCCGTACATTTTTTTTGTATTTCTAGTAACCGCCCCATAAGAAGCAAGAGCACCCCAACGTCCTGAAGCTAAACCAACGGCCAGACTCGGTTGTTCATCATCGAATGTCAGGTTGATATCTCCAGATAATCTTTGGAAACGATTGATATCCCCCCAGGTTATATTCCATGTACCAAAGTCACTTTCTAGCTTTTGAACTGCGGCAAGAAGTGCTTCTAATAAAGCGATGTCGCTCATCTTATCCTGTAGTGTCAGGTTTTTATTAAATGGAATCAATCCATTTACGTTGCCAATACTCCGACTAAATTCAACACCATAATAATGAGCCAAGGACATCGCTACCGATTCTTTTGAAGTTTTATAGTCCCAGTTTTGAAGAATGTTAATCGGTTCCTCTAGTTTTTTATAGCTTGCCCCGACTTGATCAAATGCTTTAAAAAGGGGAGGGAGCATGTATTCGAATCCTGTGATGGTTGGGTCGTATGCAAGTTTAATCAGGCCATCTAGTGTGAGATCTTGTATACCAGTTAAAACATTAACCGCGTGTAAACCCCGAAAATTTTCTGCATCGGGTGCCATATATGAAGGATAATCTTCAGGCTTCGGACTAAATTCAGCTGCTGCAGTAAAGGGTGTAGAATTGCAATTTTGAATCCATCCGTTTGCTGGATTCAGTAGTGTGATACTTTCATCAACAGTATGTAACCCTTGCCAATCGGTTTTAGGATTACTTCCGTCGACAGGTTTGGAGTAATCAAATGAAGAATCTCGTTTAGGGATAAAATTACCATGGAAATAGGCAATATTACCCTTAGCATCGGCATAAACCGTATTATTTGAGGAATTCGTCCGAATATTCATCATGGACTTAAAGTCTTCATATCCAGACTGTTTTGTACGGGTAAAACTTTGAATAAGTGCATTAACCGGATCCCAGTTAATACGAGTAACGACCCATTTACCGTCGATTGAATGGGTAACCGGCCCTTGATGTGTACGGTAGATGGGAAATGATTTTTCCAAAAGCGCATCACCTGCTGAGTATTTGATGGTAATATTCTTAACCTCTATCGGTCTTTGTTCATCCCCATATTGATAGGTATAGTTACCATCTTCATCCTTTGTGACAGTGTGTATAAACTCATCAATAAAGTCAACGAACGTTGAGGTATGCATCCAGCCTGTTTTTTCATTGAACCCCTGGTATATGAAGAATTGCCCCCATGTTACCGCACCGTATGCATTGAGGCCCTCATTGCTAACCACATGAATCTCGGGGCGAAAATAGAACGAGGTATGCGGATTAATGAGAAGCATTGCATTTCCTGATGCCGTATGATTACCCGAAATAGCAATTCCATTAGAGCCCTTTGGTTCCTCAAAGGTGGCCTCTAATGAACTTGTCTGGTGGTAATCATTCCAACTGAAACTGGAATCAGACTCATAGAATGCTTTGATTCGTCGGGTTGGGATAGATTCTATATCACCACCGATCGAACCTTCAAAAAAGTACATGGGCATCCAAGGTTCATACCTTGTGATAACGCGCGGTTCAACTTCAGGATGCGTATGTAAATAATAATTTAGTCCGTCAGCAAAGGCAATGCAAAGCTCTTTAAGCCATTCCGGAGCAGATTCGTAGACAGCTTTAGCTTCGTCTTGAGTCATGTACATCGCAGCACGTAAATCACTATATATCGCATCTTCTCCTTCTAACTCAGCAAGACGTCCGATTGCCCATATGTAATTACGTTCTATGCGACGAAAATCATCTTCAGCCTGTGCGTAGAGCATTCCAAATACTGCATCTGGATCGGTATCTCCATATACATGGGCTATGCCAAAATCGTCCCGAATAATGGTGACATGCTCAGCTCGTTTTTCCCAGCGAGTTTGTTCAGGATGTACGGTTGACTGGCAGGAAAAAACAAAAAGGGAAATAAAAAGGATTTGAAAGGTTCTCATAGTTTTTGTTTTACCAATTTGTTCTTCGTTTAACTTCCGGATTTGGTTCTGAGATAGAACGAGATTGATCGGCTATTCTTCCAGGTGGAACATATCCAAGAGGAGGCTCAAAGGGATCGAATTTCCAATTAATCTCTTTATCTCGCGAAGATCGATAAATAAAGTCACCTACAATTGGAAGAGCCATTCGTGCACCTTGTCCCAAAGAAGTACGTTCAGGGAATCTGGTACGTCGATCATCCCCGCCAACCCAGGCACCCATAACGATAGATGGAGTCATGGCTATGAACCAATTATCTGCCGAGTTTTGAGTTGTGCCCGTTTTTCCTGCAATATCTTGACTAACGCCAAATTGATTCGCCAGACGCACAGCAGTACCTTGTTTAACACCATCTCCGGCATCGACTCCACGTATCGATCCTCTGAGCATATCAACAACGGTGTATGCCGTTTCTGGACTAATGGCCTCACGTTGCTCTCGTGGGAAGAATTCACGAAGTACATTTCCATCTTTATCCTCGATACTTAAGATAGCTACAGGTTCATTGTACACACCGCCGCTGGCAAAGGTTGTGTAAGCACTTACCATTTCGAGTAATGACATATCTTCTGTTCCTAATGCAATTGCCGGATATGGGTTCATTGGACTTTTAATACCGAGTGTTTTAGCCATATCCACAATTTTACGAGCAGCAGGTTCAAGATCTTCAATTCGATCAGTCTCAGGAGTTCCAGACAACAATGGTAGAAGGCTTACCGTAGCATTATTGTATGATCTTGCCAGAGCAGCATTCATTGGAACAGAGCTTATGTTTTTGGGTGTACTTGCATCACTTGGATTCCATATTTGACCCGACGATGATCGAAAAACCTTTGGTCGTATAGACAGCTGATATTGTGGTGAATATCCATTATCAATCGCTACAGCATATACAAATGGTTTAAACGTTGATCCTGGTTGTCGTTTCATTTGATAGACATGGTCATATTGTACAGCACCAAAATTCGTACCACCTACCCAGGCTAGAATATGTCCAGTTTGAGGCTCAATTGCAACAAATCCAGCCTCAAGACGTGTTCGAATACGTTTGACACTGTCTACAAATGCTGTATTGAGTTTCAAATCGTTTATCACTGCTTCAGGACTTGCTCCATCAGCTACACCTTCTCTGTATGCTTGAGTTTCTTTGATGAATGAATCAAGGAAATCCGGAAACCGTTTCCAATAGATGTCCATATACTCACCATCACGAGTCGTCCACTCACGCTGAAATATTGGCTGAAGCGAATCAACTCGTGCCTGAAGTGCTGCTTCGGCATGTTTTTGCATTCGACCATCAATTGTGGTGTAAATGACGAGTCCATCACGATACAAATCGTAATTATTTTCACTTAACCACGAACTCAATTGTGTTTTAATGTATTCACCGAAGTAGCGACTCTCTCTACCAGCCCGAAATGGGGGATGGTAATTCAATGCGATAGGCTCAGCTTGAAAGGTGTCTCGTTCGTCTTTGCTTATATAGCCGTGTTCGTACATTAATCCAATTACGGTATTACGTCGAATTAATGCACGCTCAGGGTTTACTCTAGGGTTATATCGGTAAATTCCTTTTAGGGCACCAATAAGAACTGCTGCTTCAGGAACTGTAAGATCAGAGGCTTTTTTCCCAAAATGAGTGAACGCTGCAGACTCAATTCCAAACGAGCTGTTACTGTATTCAACGGTGTTTAAATACATTTCCAGTATTTCATCTTTTGTATAATTACGCTCGATTTGGATTGCCGTGATCATTTCCCGCAACTTTCGTTGAACACTCACTTCTCGTCCAATCTTTTGGTATAAATTTCGAGCAAGTTGCATCGCTATAGTTGATCCTCCCTGGAATTTCCCCTGAATAAAGTAGAAGGGTAGGGAAGCCATTCTCTTCATATCCACACCCCAGTGATCGTAAAAACGGTGATCTTCGGTGGCTATAAGAGCAGCGGTTACATGGGGTGATATTTCATTCAACTTTACCGTCGTTCGGTTTTCGTAGAAAAATTTGTCAATCACGATTCCATCATTGCTTTTAATAAGGCTTGCAATGTTAGTTCTTGGATTCTCTAGCTCATCTATTGAAGGAAGGTTTCTGGTCAGAAAAAAGAAGGTGATGAGTATAAAAAGTAAAAGTACTCCTGAGGCGATCCCAAGTTTTTTCCAGGGAATTTGAAATTGATCGGAACCGTCTGTCTCGACTTTTCGACGATTTTTCGATTTTGCTTTCTCTTTTCTGTAATTTGGATCGTTAAAGAAGCGGTTGATATCGATATTATCTTTTGCCATTTATGTAGTTAGTGAGCTCTAGTGCTTCGATTGTTTTGTCAACAGATCATCCAAAGTGGTAACAAAGTGTGCGTTAGATTGGATCGTCATAACGAGAGAGTCTGCGTAAAATGTACCTAAATTTATTAGAAATTGATGTTCTATTTCTTTGTAAATCGATTGATGCGTATGTCCATATACCAAACCCTTGAAGATGCTTTCTTTCAACCAGTTTTCAAGATGTAAAGCATCATCGATGTGATTGTTGTCCGACTCGATACGATATCTCCTGAATTGAGAAAATGATTTCATTAGATGTATTCGTAATCGAAAAGGAAGATGATTAAACCATGTATTTACGGTAGGATCTCGAAAAACTTTATTAAAACCAGAACGAATGAGTTGACCATGTTTATTTGGTAAACCATCACCATGTATCAGAAACCACTGCGAGTGATCAGAATTTAGAACAATAGACTCCTCAACGATAATAAAACCAAGATCGGATAAGGCAATACCGGCCCAATGATCATGATTTCCGGTAAGTAGTATTGATGGGCGTGTGGAAGCGTGAAGTGCTTTTAGAAAATGTGTCCAATCAGATAGGCAGGCTGGGGTTTCGTTATTCGATTCATGCCAGTAATCGAAGAGATCACCCAGAATGATAACTTGTCCATTTTGTTGATGTGCATGGTTGATGAGGAGCTCAAGTTTCTTTTTTGTGTGAAATTCAATCTCTTGATTGTGTGCTCCGGCATGTAGATCTGAGATCAAAAACAGGGGCTGCTGATCAAGATCAAGCACAAGGTTTGAATATCTCGGCAGGCTCACTTAGATCTGTTGGTTATATACTGAATTGTTCCTATTAGTGATTCTCGAGCAGTGGAGTTAGGGAATTCATTAACCAATACAATGGCTCTTTCCGCAAAATTGTTCATGGTGTCTTTTGCACGTTGATATCCACCAGATTCATGAACAAATTGAATAATTTCTCGGGTATCTCGATCCGTTTTTCTCTTGTTACTGAACAATCGTTTAATGCGTTGATTCATTTTCGTATCGGTGCTTTCTAATGCCTCGATAAGTGGAAGTGTTACTTTTCGTTCCTGAATATCATTACCTGTTGGTTTGCCAATGTCGGAAGATCCATAATCCAATAGATCATCTTGTATTTGAAAGGCTATACCCATGAGTTCACCAATTTCTCTCATGGTGGAAGCTTTTTCGGGATTAGCACCAGCTGAAACAGCACCGG
>CAZXGO010000002.1:38264-44570 GCA_964640035.1 uncultured Chitinophagales bacterium | reverse complement strand
AGCATGCCGCGAAAAGGCTAGCTGTCTTTTCGGATATAATGCGAAAATACTTCTCTCTTGTAATATTCTGTAGAGAACTCGCTTTCATTTGGCGTAATTCTCCCTCACTCATTCTTCGAACAGCATTCGAAACAATTTTAAGCAGATCAAATTCATTTTTATCAAGAGCGATAAGTAATCCCTTTGATAATAAAAAATCACCCAACAGCACTCCGGCTTTATTTTTCCAAATCTTATTTATGCTGAACAAACCTCTTCTACGATCGGCTTCATCAACAACATCATCATGAATTAATGTGGCTGTATGAAGTAATTCAATCATTGTTGCAGCAACATAGGTTCTTTCACTAACTGAACCAGAGGTTTTGGCGGCCAAAAACACCAGTATAGGTCGAATTTCTTTACCTTTCATCCTAGACAGATAGGTCAATATCTGATTTAATAGAAATACATCTGTATTCAGAGCCTGTTTGTAGTAGGATTTGAATAGGATTAGTTCTTCACGAATAGCATGGTGAAGTGAAGAAAGGTCATCAACTGAACTACCCTGGATATGTGTGGAAGCGCTTGTCTGGCTCATGCCGTCGTATTTGTAAAAAAGCTAATCATGCTCGCTCAAAAGTTTGTAATTTACGGCATAAAAATGACTAAACAGTGAAACAATTAGTCATTGCTTTATAAATACAAACCTTCAATTATCTACACGCGGTTTGAAAACAATTAAACGAATTGGTGTGTTTACAAGCGGAGGAGATTCTCCGGGAATGAACGCTGCAGTTAGGGCAGTAGTTCGCGCATCTCTTTACAATGATATCAGTGTTATAGGTATTCGACAAGGATACCATGGAATGATTCGAGGAGATTTTGTTGATATGGATAGCTCCTCGGTATCCAACATTATCCAAAGAGGTGGTACCATTTTAAAATCAGCACGCTCTGAAGAGTTTAGGACGCCCGAGGGGAGGGCATTAGCTGCTCAGAAAGTCAGAGAAGCTGACATCGATGCACTGGTAGCTATTGGTGGAGATGGTACATTTCAGGGAGCTACTCGGTTATATGAAGAGCATGGAATTCTCGTGATTGGAATTCCTGGAACGATCGATAATGATTTGTCCGGAACCGACGAGACCATAGGATATGATACCGCCCTGAACACTGCTATGGAAGCAATCGACAAGATACGTGATACTGCTGATGCTCACGATCGTTTATTCCTAGTTGAGGTGATGGGTCGCGACGCTGGATTTCTTGCTCTGGAAACTGGTATTTCGGGTGGCGCTGAACTCATCTTGCTCCCTGAAACGGTTAATGACATAAAATCCATAAAACGAGACTTAAGTGAAGTCTTTTTTGCTCATCGAAGAAGTAGTTTGGTGGTCGTAGCCGAAGGAAATCAAACCGGAGGCGCGGTACACTTAGCAGAAAAGTTAAAGGATGACTTTTCTCAGTACGAAATGAGGGTATGTATCTTGGGCCATATACAACGAGGAGGAAGTCCGACAGCTCGAGATCGTGTTCTTGCCTCACGCTTGGGGGCAGCATCGATTCAGGCACTTCTCGATGGACATACCAGTGTTATGGTTGGAATAGTGAATAATGAAATAAAAATTACTCCTATGAAAAACACCTGGAATAAAAAGAAGAACATTAACTACGACCTGGTCGAACTCTCCAATATTTTAGGATAATGGGTTTATACACTGATCTGAATCACATAAAACCTTTTTTTTCAACGGAGGAGATATCATTATCGCGGGATAAAGTTAACCTAATGTTGGACAGTCTACTGAACAGAACGGGTATAAGTTCTGAATGGTTGGGTTGGCTAGATCTTCTTGAGCAACCCAATGATGCCTTGATTAGTAAGATTGAAGATCATGCTGCTCAGATTCGTAAGGACGCAGATGTTTTTATCGTTGTTGGCATAGGAGGTTCATATCTGGGGGCAAAAGCCGTAATTGATGCCTTAAACTCTTCCTTTGAGAAGAACAAGCCTGAAATCATCTATGCTGGTCACCACATGGGTGATCGTTATCATAGAGATCTTCTAGATTACTTATCGAAGCCTTTGCCTGATGGACGCCAAAAATCAGTCTACGTGAATGTGATTTCCAAATCAGGTACTACGCTCGAACCTGCATTAGCCTTCAGGCAACTTCGGTCATGGATGAAAAAAAGGTATGGAGATGAAGCATCACAACGCATTATTGCAACTACAAGTGAACAAGGAGGGGCGCTCAATAAAATAATTGAGGCTGAAAACTATCAAAAGTACATCATACCTGATACTGTTGGTGGGCGATTTTCTGTTCTTACACCTGTGGGTTTACTACCGATAGCCGTGGCTGGAATTGATATTCAATCTCTTTTTTATGGTGCGGTTGATCAACTTTTATCGATTAAAAAAGACCCTTCTTATATAGTAGAACACGCTGCTTTACGATTTGCAGCTCATGAAAAGGGCTATGCTATCGATTTGTTTTCCTCTTTCGATCCCGAATTAGGATCGTTTGGTGGCTGGATTCAGCAGCTGATGGGTGAAAGTGAGGGGAAAAATCATAAAGGAATCTTTCCAGCAGTGCTTCGATACAGTACCGACCTACACAGTTTAGGTCAAATGGTCCAAGATGGGCGACGTAACATGATCGAGACATTCATAAGTGTGAAGAAGATCAATGAACAACTACTCGTTAAACCTGAGTTAAATGATGAAGATGGTTTAAATTATCTTAACGGTCGCAGTTTTCATGAAATTAATGCTATTGCGCTAGATGGGACTCGACAAGCACATATTGATGGAGGAATTCCAGTAATCGATATGCATGTCGATGTATTAGATGCAAACCATTTAGGTAAACTGATACTTTATTTTGAAGTCCTTACCGGAGCATACGTATATTGCCTTAAAGAAAATCCCTTTGATCAACCAGGTGTTGAGGCATATAAGAAAGCCATGTTTCGTCTTCTTGGAAAACCCTAATAAAATGTATGAGCAACGAAAAACCATCATCCGATAAGAAGATTCGTTACATCGCTATAGCTGGAAATATTGGAGCAGGTAAATCAAGCCTTACTGGTTTGTTGGCCAAGCATTTTGGGTGGAATGCCTATTACGAGTCCGTTGACGATAATCCATATCTATCAGATTTTTATGAGGATATGAGACGATGGAGCTTTAATCTTCAAATCTATTTTTTGTCCTCCCGTTTTCGTCATCAGCGAGAGATTTTAGGTAGTACCAATGATTTTATACAGGATCGTACTATCTATGAAGATGTTGAGATCTTCGCAAAGAACTTGTATGAAATGGGTTTAATGAGTGAACGAGATTATGAAAACTATCGCTCGTTGTTTGGTGAAATGGTTTCCTACCTGCGTCCACCGGATCTTTTGATCTATCTTCGCGCGCATGTTCCCACACTGGTGCGACAGATTCAGGCGAGGGGCAGAGAATACGAAAATACTATCCGAATCGATTATCTGGAGCGCTTAAACCAGCATTATGAACATTGGATTCAGGCGTATCCTGATCAAAAGCTTGTAATTGAAACAGACGATCTGGATTTTGTGAATAGACCTGAAGATTTAGGAAGAATCATTCAAATGGTTGAACAACGTCTGTTTGGTTTATTCTCCTGATTTTGTCTTTCGTGTGGTTTATGCGTATCTTTGCAGACTATTTTGGTCAAATTGTATGATCACGTTTAAGATTAGTGATATTCCGATGGGGAAGTCTACGCAGGAAATTCATTTTTCTGCAGATGATATTTCTCTTGATACCTTGCCTTTCGAGCAAGGTTACTTGGAAATCGATTTTGAACGCATGCATGCATCGATTAAAGTAGATTTTTTAGTAGAAGGCAGCGCGCAACTTATTTGCGATCGTTCTTTGGAAACTTTTGAATTTCCGATTTCTAAATCATACTCGGTTATTTTTCGTGTTGAGCATGATCAGGACGAAGAAGATGAACGTACTGCGAGTAGGAAATTAGATCTTAACAAGAATCTAATCGACCTATCCGATATCGTACGCGAAACGATTATGCTTGAAGTCCCCATCAAAAAGTTACATCCACGTTATTTTGATGAAGAAGGAAATCCGACCCAGTATGAGGTTCAATTCGGTGACGAGAAAAATACCGAAGAAGATTCTCGCTGGGAAGCACTTAAGAAATTGAATCAACCCAAAACTGATAGTTAGAATTACAGACCATGGCACACCCAAAACGTCGCACCTCCAAGTCAAAACGCGATATGCGTCGCTCACATCATTCGTTAGAGCCTGTAGCTTTAGCAGTATGCTCTAATTGCGGCTCTTCACATAAAGCTCACAACGCCTGTCCTGATTGCGGATATTATCGTGGTCGTCAGGTAATCTCCGTTAAAGCGTAATTTTAAAATCATGATAATCGCTGTCGATGTTGTAGGTGGCGATCATATCCCTGATAGTCCTATCGGGGGTGCATTACTTGCGCTAGAATCCAATCCCAATCTAAATATCCTTTTTGTCGGTCCAGAGCATGTTACCCAAAAAGGACTTGAAGGCAAGGTTTTCGATACAAGCCGTGTTCAAATTGTTGATGCACCAGATGTCGTAGGTATGGATGAATCTCCATCCAAAGCGATTAAAACAAAACCTAACTCTTCTATTGTCGTCGGTTTAACACTGCATAAACATGGCAAATGTGATGCATTTGTCAGCGCAGGCAACACTGGAGCACTGTTAGCAGCGTCTACTCTTATCTTGGGACGTCTCGAAGGTGTTTTACGACCAACGATAGTTACATACTATCCTACGATCAAAGGATTTAGACTGCTTGTTGATGCAGGTGCTAATGTTGAAGTCAGACCCGAAATGCTTGTTCAATTTGCAAGGATGGGTGAAATTTATGCCCGGGAATTGATGAATATCACCAATCCAACGATTGGACTTCTTAATGTTGGGGAGGAAGAAGAAAAAGGAACGGATATCCTGAAAGAATCGCATCAGTTACTTAAAACACTACCTAATTTTATTGGTAATGTAGAAGGTCGCGATCTTTTACCTGCACACGCAGATGTATATGTTTGTGATGGATTAGTTGGTAATATCTTGCTCAAATTTGGCGAATCTCTCGTTGTTAATCTCGGTACACTGTTGAAACAAACGGTACACCATATGCAACTTTCTGAGCAAGATGCTAAAACTGTATTTGGCGTATTTCAAAAAACCTTAAAACCATTCGACCCTGACAACGTTGGAGGACTTCCATTTTTGGGTGTTGCTGGTGTAAGTTTGGTGGGGCATGGCAGTAGTTCACCTAAAGCGATTCACAATATGATATTGAACGCGGTTAGTATGGTAGAGGCCAAAGTGAACGATAAAATTGTTGCAGCATTACACTAATCTTTTATGAATCAACACGTGCGCGTAAAAATTTCGGGAGTAGGTCACTACGTTCCAGATTATGTACTGACCAATGCCGAATTAGAAAAGATTATCGATACAAGCGACGAATGGATAGTAACCCGTACCGGCATTAAAGAACGCCGGATTCTCAAAGATCCAGATAAAGCAACTTCATATATGGCTACTCGTGCCGCTAAAGAAGTTCTGGAGCAAACGGGTACGAATCCTCAAGATATTGATGCCATTTTGGTGGCAACCGTTACTCCCGATTACTTGTTTCCTGCTACAGCCTGCATTGTACAACATGAAATTGGCGCTACAAATGCTTATGGATATGATATTGAGGCAGCATGCTCCGGGTTTTTATTTGCTCTTACAAGTGGAAGTAGTTTGATCGAATCTGGAAGAGCAAAAAAAGTTCTCGTTATTGGTGCAGATAAGATGAGCTCAATTATCGATATGTCAGATCGTACAACGAGCATTCTCTTTGGTGATGGAGCTGGTGCCGTTCTTTTAGAAGCATCCACTGACGATACCGGGATTATTGATTTTATTCAGCGCAGTTCAGGTGAAAATAATGAGGCACTTATAATGCTTGCCGGTGGAAGTCGTCATCCTGCTAGCGCTGAGACGGTTTCAAATAAGATGCATGTTATTTCCCAGGAAGGTAAAACGGTATTTAAGATGGCGACAATGGGAATGGCCGACGTTGCTGCTGAGATCATGGAAAGAAATGGCCTAACAGGTGACGATGTCGCTTGGTTAGTACCACATCAGGCTAATCTTCGTATCATTGATGCAACAGCAAATAGAATGGGTATTAGTCGGGATAAAGTAATGATCAATATTGATCGTTATGGTAACACTACAGCAGCAACGATTCCTCTGTGTCTGTACGATTGGAAAGACAAATTGAA
>CAZXGO010000002.1:34859-38254 GCA_964640035.1 uncultured Chitinophagales bacterium | reverse complement strand
CCTGATCCTAGCTGCTTTTGGTGGTGGTTTTACCTGGGGATCGGTTTATGTAAAGTGGAGTTTATAACGAAACCATGTCTAAACAAGCTGTTCTTTTTCCTGGTCAGGGTTCTCAAGTTGTCGGAATGGGAAAAGATCTTTATGATTCCAACCCAGAAGTTCGCAAATGGTTTGAGTTAACGAATGATTTACTCGGTATCTCACTTACCGATATCATGTTCAATGGTCCACTTGAGACCTTGACTCAAACCGAATTCACCCAACCTGCAATTTATCTACATTCTGTGGCATTATACTATGCCAATGGGTTAAAAGCAGATATGGTAGCAGGGCACAGTCTTGGTGAGTTTTCAGCTCTTACAGCGGCAAAAGTAATACACTTCGATGATGGTATTAAACTAGTCAGATTACGTGGCCAAAGTATGCAGGAAGCTGGTAATGATTTTCCTGGAGCTATGGCTGCTGTTATTGGTCTTGGGGATGACGTGATCGAAAACATTTGTAAAACCTCTTCAAATATGATCGGCGAACCGGTGGTTGCTGCCAATTATAATAGTCCTGGTCAGGTTGTTATTTCTGGTAATTCTGATGCTGTAGAAGATGCTATGTCTCGTATGAAAGAGGCAGGTTGTCGTATTGTTAAACGTTTACCAGTGAGTGGTGCTTTTCATTCACCCCTCATGCAATCAGCTTACCAGACCTTATCTGATGCTCTAGAGAGCATTGAATTTAGCGAAGCAGTATGTCCGGTATATTCTAACTACACGTCTTTACCTACTACCGATCCTGCTATTTTGAAATCAAATGCACTCAATCAACTGCTTAATCCGGTACGTTGGACCCAAACACTACTGCATATGTATGATGATGGAGCTCGTAACTTTACGGAGTGTGGCCCTGGTAATGTGTTAAAAGGTTTGACACAGAGAACCCTTCAAGATATTGAATTCCAAAGCGTTGACTAATATGAATAATATTATCGATTTAAGTGGTAAAACGGTTTTGGTTACCGGTGCTGGACGAGGTATAGGAAGACATATAGCCTTATTATCAGCTAAAGCCGGCGCCGATGTAGCTATCACATATGCAAGTAGTTCGGGACCCGCAGATGAAGTCGTAAAACTAATTCAAGGTCTAGGAAGAAAAGCAGTTGCATACCAAGCGGATGCATCCGATTCGATACGATCAGTTGAAGTTATCGAGGATATCGTAAATCAATGGGGTAAATTAGACGTTCTGGTCAATAATGCAGGTATCACAAAAGATACCTTGTTGATGCGTATGAGTGAATCACAATGGGATGACGTAATCCGAACAAATCTGACTAGTGTTTTCAACTACTGTAAGGCTGCTAGCAAACCAATGATGAAACAACGAGAAGGAAGTATCATCAATATATCTTCCGTTGTTGGAATTACTGGAAATGCTGGGCAATCCAACTATGCAGCCAGCAAAGCAGGAATGATAGGATTTAGCAAATCCCTAGCTAAAGAGCTGGCTTCTAGAAATATTCGCGTAAATGTTGTTGCTCCCGGATATATACTCACAGATATGACGGGTGGTTTACCTGAAGCCGTCATCGAAAAGATTAATGCAGAAACACCCATGGGTCGTAGTGGACAAGCGGAAGAAGTTGCATCAGCCGTTGTATTTTTAGCCTCAAATGCATCTAGTTTCATAACTGGTGAGGTTCTCAAAGTTGATGGCGGTATGGCTATGTAAGCTAACATTGGTGCTTTTTGAAAAATTCGTTACTTTCAACCATCTATAATCTCAAATAAATACACATCATGGCACATGATATTGAAGCAAAAGTAAAGGCTATTATCGTTGATAAACTCGGCGTTGACGAAGCTGAAGTTAATACCGGAGCTAATTTTACGAATGATCTGGGAGCTGACTCACTCGACACTGTTGAGCTGATCATGGAATTCGAAAAAGAATTCGATATAAGCATTCCTGATGAAGATGCAGAAAAAATTGCCACCGTTGGCGATGCTGTATCTTACATTCAAAGTCGTGTTTCTTAAAAGTCATTAGTCTATTTATGACTGAAAGACGAGTTGTCATTACAGGAATGGGTGCGCTAACGCCAATTGGCAATAGCACACCCGATTTCTGGCAAGGATTAATTGCTGGCAAAAGTGGTGTTCGTGAGATCACTCATTTTGATACATCACAATACGCTACAAAATTCGCAGCACAACTCGATGATTATGATCCTGGTAAGTACCTTGATCATAAAGAAGCACGAAGGATGGATAGATTTTGTCAATATGCGCTCGTTGCCTCCGATGAAGCGCTTATTGACGCTAAGGTTGACCTTGATTCAATCGATAAAGACAATGTTGCGGTCCTAATAGGTTCCGGTATTGGTGGAATGGATACCTTTTATAGACAATCTGTCGAACTTCGGGATCGAGGACCCAGAGCTGTATCACCCTTTTTTATACCGATGTTAATACCTGATATTGCCTCAGGTCAGGTATCTATTAAATATGGTTTTAGAGGTGCAAATTTTTGCGCTGTTTCCGCTTGTGCAACTGGATCTCATAATATAGGATTGGCGTACGATTCTATACGGTATGGCATATCTGAGTATGCGCTTTGCGGAGGTGCGGAAGCACCTGTCATTGAAGTTGGAGTGGCTGGTTTCAATGCGTTGAAGGCTATGTCAACACGAAATGATGACCCAACGAGAGCTTCCCGTCCATTTGATAAAACCAGAGATGGATTTGTACTCGGCGAAGGCGCTGGTGTTTTGTTTTTAGAAACGCTAGAATCTGCTAAAGCTAGAGGCGTACGTATCTATGCAGAAATTGTAGGTTATGGTTTTTCTGCAGATGCATATCATATTACTGCACCCGATCCTGAAGGTAATGGGGTTCAGTTAGCAATGCGTAAAGCGCTGGCAGCTGCTAAAATTGGACCACAAGATGTTCAACACATCAATATGCATGGAACATCAACGCCACTCGGTGACATAGCTGAAACCAATTCTATCAAAAAAGTATTCGGTAGATATGCTAGTGACATAAACTTAAACTCGACCAAGTCTATGACAGGTCATATGTTAGGTGCCGCCGGTGCAGCAGAGTCTATTGCTACCATTTTAGCTATTTATCATGGTGTGGTTCCACCAACGATTAACTTCTCAGAACCTGATCCGGAATGTGATTTGAACTACACATTTAACAAGGCAGAAGTTAGAACTATAGAATATGGGATCAACAATGCTTTTGGGTTTGGTGGTCACAATAGCTCACTGGTATTTCGAAAATTTGTCGACTAATGTTAATCAATTGGATACGAGCCTACTGGAATAAACGAGGGCTCGATCCTACGAGTAGAATGCGTATTAAACACTTGGAGAGGTGTTTTAACGCGATAATCAT
>CAZXGO010000002.1:32479-34849 GCA_964640035.1 uncultured Chitinophagales bacterium | reverse complement strand
ATTCGACCTGACAATTATCTAAAAGCGCTCCGTCACAGATCGAAATTAATTGATTCTGATTACGTCGATAGTGATTCATATGAGCGCTTAGAGTTTTTAGGTGATTCTGTTTTAGACCTTGTAATTACTGAAGTTCTTTTCGAACGTTTTACATCAAAAGACGAGGGCTTCATGACTCAATTACGCTCAAAACTCGTTAAAGGAGATGCTCTTGCTGGATACTCCCGACAATTAGGCTTACCTGCGATTGTTGAGCTTGGTGAAAGAGCTAAAGGTCAGGGAATTGAGTTTAACAACTCCATATTGAGTGATATTTTCGAAGCTATAATTGGAGCCTTATACAAGGATAGGGGATACGCTGTAACCCGAAAATTCATTGAAGGAGTACTTAACAATCAACTAGATATTGAAAAAGTCGCCCAATTAGATGATAACTACAAAAGTATACTCATGGAGTATGCTCAAGCTAGACGTATGAAAATACCAGTCTACAGAGTAATCGCAGAAACGGGTCCAGCACATGATCGTATATTTGCCGTTGAAGTCTGGATTGGAGATGTGCGACTTGGTGAAGGAAGTGGAAAGAGTAAAAAAATTGCTGAACAAAAAGCGGCTAAAACAGGATATGAGAAACTCTTAGCTGATTAAACCAGCTCAAACTTAGAACGTTCTTTTTCGATTATCTGTTTTTGAATTTGTTGCACTCATCCTGACTTTATTACTTACAAAAGCATTTACAGGATGGATCGGTCGTAAAAAAAGACATCTTTCAGGTGAAACACCCATGGATCTTTTTTTAGCGCTGTGGTCAGGAAAGGATGAAGATGAACTTTATACCTGGTACAAAGTGAGATCTTTAATGATTCAAAAAAAAGTTTCTGAAACAGAATTACTTTTTATAGAAGATCAAATACGATCTGTATCTACGAAATCCATAAAAGGGAGCACCTACGTTAATCAAATAGGTGATATTCAAGCTTAGTTGCTGAAATGTTGATTATATCTTTTTACGTCTACTTCATCTGGTAGACTGTAGGTATTATCCCTAACCTGTTTCGTTAATTCCTCGGCTAGAAAAGCTGAATAGTACAGCCCTTTTGAACCCAGCCCGGAAAAAATCCATCTCCCGCTCAAATATGGATGACGACCAAGAAGCGGTAGTCTATCGGGTGTCCCAAGTCGTAATCCCGCCCAACGATTGATAATAGTACTCCCTGATCGTAATGAAGGCAATATTGCGTCAACCTTTTGTTCTAGATAGTGTTGGCCTTGGATATCAGGTTTAGGATCCTCAAAATGATGCTCAAATGTACTTCCCACAGCCCATGATCTATTATCCAGGTGAGCTATGTACCCCTTTGCCGCAATCGAATACTCCCAGGGAATGGGGTTGTGAGCTTGATATTGACTCATTTGACCTTTAATGTGATGAACAGGTAGCCAATTCCAGTCAGGATCCGAAAGAATAGATGAACCTGTACAATGAATTACATGATCACTTTCAACATCTATGGAATTATGACTGGTAAGATGCCACTTTTGTGTATGCTCTTGTATCAGTGTGTACTGTTCGATATGCTCAAATAGAAATACACCTTTGTTTTTAAGGTAAGCTTTCAAGGCTAAAATGTATGCCGGTAGATCAACAGTATAAGCCTCTTCTACCCAAAGAGCACCTCCGGCATGATTACAAAAGGGATTAAGTATTGATACTTGTTCATCGGTAAGCCATTTAGCCCATCCTTTAGGAAATGGATGTCGATTCAGACTAGTTTTAAATCCTTGCAAGGTTTTGTCATCTGTGGCAGGTCGTAAAACCCCCGATTTTTTGTAAAATGAATGTCCTGTGCTCTCTGAAACACTACGTAGGTTTTTTGCGATACTACTCATACATAATTCAGCATTCCAAGCGAGGTTAGCTTGTTTTGCGGCTGCAGGATTTATTAAAGCAATCGGTACGCCAGAGGCTCCTGATCCCATCCTCTCATTGTCAATGATCGTAACACTAAAGCCATTATCTGTCAAAGATAGTGCCAGGCTAAGACCAGCCAATCCACCACCGACGATTAAAACCTGAGACTGAACTTTCAATATTAGATATCGCTTGATGTGATCAAGGTCGCGCCAGCTTGTACCATGTCATTGATAGCACGATCAGCATCACCTGGAATAAGATTTACTCCATCAATAGCGTCTGTGATCAATCGCACCTTGTATCCATGATTCAGGGCATCTATGGCTGTAGCCCGAACACAATAATCGGTAGCTAAGCCACAAACGTCAATTTCTGTGATGTTATGCTCTTTTAGGTAGCTGTCTAAGTGGTTGTTCGTTGCTTCAAATGCTGAATATCCGTCATCCCGATTATAT
>CAZXGO010000002.1:20858-32469 GCA_964640035.1 uncultured Chitinophagales bacterium | reverse complement strand
TGATCTATGTGTTCAGAATGAAGGTTTTTATGAAACTCAGCTCCACTTGATTCAGCGACACAATGTACTGGCCATTTTTCAAAATGTACCGTATTGAAGGGATGCCAGTCTTTGGATGCAAGAACCAGATCATACTTTGGAATAATGGCATTAATAGTAGGTATGATAGCATCTGCAGTTGGTATCCCCAAGGCTCCACCAGCACAAAAATCACGTTGAAGATCAACAATAAATAAGGTTTTTTTCATCTTTTTATTTCATTCGGTGGCTATCCAATAGCCTTCTTTGTAGGCTTTGAAGACGTTTAGATATACCAACTTTATATTCATGTGGGTAATCAAAACGTCTATACTCAGAGCTTAGAGAAGCTAAGCGTGTTTTGGCGTAGGTTGATGCTTCTTCGATGCTGTGTAATCGTGTAACCAATTGTCCATTTTTTACTACTGGTTTTAACAATTGTTCAGAGGTGAACGCACTTAAATCCATATTTTTATCAGGAAAATAGGGGTGGTACATTTTAAGTACCGACTTTTCTTTTTCAAGACTGATGGCATCAGCCTGAAATTCTCCGTTTTCTCTGCTGTATCGAATAACATTTTTCTGATCAGGGAAATTTACTTTAACGATATTTTCTGAGACTTTGATTTTCGGTTCATTCCCAAACTTGCTCAATTTATATACACCATCCAAGGCAGATTCATCATGACCGGTCACTAATCGGGTTCCTACCCCAAATATATCAATTGGTGCACCCTGGTCAATTAATGATTTGATGATATATTCATCTAACTGATTTGAAACAGCAATCTTTACATTTTGTAAACCTGCTTCATCTAATTGAATTCGTGCACGTCGTGATAAATACGCCAAATCACCACTATCGATACGAATAGCGTTCAGTGAAGATCCCATTTTTTCCAAATGTTTCCCGACGATAATTGCGTTAGGTATTCCACTTTTTAGGGTATCATATGTATCCACAAGAAGTGTGGTTTGATTAGGATAATGATGGGCATAGGCCATAAAGGAGTCTAATTCAGAAGGAAATGATTGTATCCATGAGTGGGCCATTGTACCTGATAATTTAAGATTACGATCACGAGCGGCATACACATTCGATGTGGCTTCAATTCCTCCCACAAAAGACGCTAAGGTTGCCTGAATTCCACCTAAACCCTGTGAACGTCGTAATCCAAAATCAAGAAGAGTTCTATTACCAGCAGCATATCTCATTCTAGACGCTTTTGTGGCGATCAATGATGAGAAGTTTAGGATATTTAGGAGTAAGGTTTCTATTAATTGAGCCTGAATTATAGGCGCCTGAATTTGTACTATGGGGATCAATGGAAAAACCACCTCGCCTTCACGTACACTTCGAATCGTACCAGTAAATCGAAAAGCTCTTAAAAATTCTAAAAATTCAGGCTTAAAACCTGTTTCGCGTAGAAATTCAATATCCTCTTTTTCAAATCGTAAATGAATGATAGTATCTATTAAATCATTTAAACCAGCAAATAATGCATAGCCACCATTAAAGGGGTTCTCTCGATAAAAATAATCGAAAACAGCTTGTTCCGAACTTTTACCATCGTAGAAATAACCTTGTGCCATGGTTAATTCATAGAAATCGGTATACAAAGCCGCATTTCTTAAAAATGACATACATTCGTGCTCTTGGATAAGTATCTGTGTGAAAATAGGGAATATATTCAGAACCTATGGTCGACAAACTTCATATGGTTGTCATAAAGACGATTTTTTGTGTTCAATGTCAAACCTTATCTTCTGTAATGCTTAGAGACTCAAAACTCATTTTTTGTTCTGGTTTTTTTATTCTCGCACTTTTGGGATCGGGTGGATTGCATGCTCAATCAATGGAAACTAATACCAGATGGGTTATTCGCGAAGTCATGCCCCAAATTGACTCACTCCTTCAAATAAAACAGGCAAAAGTATTCCATTTAGAGATGAATGCCCCCGAATTAGTTCTATCTCTTCTAAAGTCAGAATTGATTCAAAGGGGATATTCACTCATCGATGATCCCAGCCCAGAGTTGATGGCTAAAAAGCTTACGATTGATCCAGTGTTATTTTTGAGCTTTCAAAAGAGATCAAAAAATGAGGCAATACGAGAACTACGTGCCAATCTTTCTATCCAATTATCAGACCCAAAAGGAGTAATTGAATTTTCCGAATGGATTGAACATTCTGCATCTCAAGTTATCGTGAATAATTATCAATCCTATCAGGATGATTTATGGGAAATGAGTCGCTTCAAGGAAGTCAAATCACGAAAAAAATCTGACCAATTCAGACGAGTGATGGAACCTGTCCTGATACTTAGCACGATCGCTATTACTGTTTTCTTGTTATTCAATGTGCGCACGCAATAACACGAGTATAATCCTTATTATCTTTATTAGTACACTGTTTTTATCATGTGCTACACCTATTCCTCCAACCGGAGGACTCATTGATCGTTCTTCACCAAGGGTTTTGTCGACCATTCCGAAAAGTGGCGCTGTTCAATATAATGGACAAGTTATTCGTATCGATTTTGATCGTTTTATGTCACGAAATAGCTTGCAAAGGGCTATACAACTTGAGCCTGATTTAGGTATTGAGTACACTATTGATTGGAAGAGGAAGTCGGTGTTTCTGCGTTTCGAATCTCCATTTCCTGATTCAGTCACTGTTATTCTAAGTTTGGGTTCAGATATAGC
This sequence comes from uncultured Chitinophagales bacterium, assembly GCA_964640035.1. Taxonomy (GTDB): domain Bacteria; phylum Bacteroidota; class Rhodothermia; order Balneolales; family CAYWCV01; genus CAYWCV01. The sequence continues at coordinate 29,746 of CAZXGO010000002.1, read as the reverse complement.
CGATGTGAATGGCAATCGGTTAAATACACCATATCAAATAGCCTTTTCTACTGGATCATCTATAGATTCTGCTTCCGTTGATTTTAAAGTGTATTCATTTGATCAGGCTAAGGGTATATCCGGTCAAAAAGTGGGACTATTCAGAAATAGCTCTGAAGATGAAGCTGTCTATGTTGCTGAAAGTGATACATCAGGCACAGTTCGTTTCCGATATCTTAGTCGGGGATCATATACTGCCAGATTATTTGACGACAGAAATAGAAACAGGATGATCGACGAGAACGAATTTTCAATCACTTTACCTCAAAATGTCGAGATTGAAACAGATACACTGCAATTTGGAGGAAACTTCGTATTTAGCAAACAGGACACTATACTTCCTAGTTTACTTGGGGTTGGTCTTCTTTCTTCAAATCGTATCAGAGTTCGATTCAGTGAATCCATAAGGCTGAGTAAAAAAGCTTCACTATCGATTATAGATGAACAAGGTAACCGAAATCCTGGCGTATGGATGTATTCAGAACCTCTAGATGCATCTATTGCTATAGCTCGATTAAATAGCGTTTTAAACCCCAAACTGAGTTATCAGCTCGAGATTAAATCAGTTACTGATGGCTTAGGTAACGAGTTCTCTGGAGTAAGTGCCCCATTTACGGGTTCTTCACGTGCAGATACAACCACTCAACGCATCATCCGTTTTCCGGATCCTTCCTTTGTTATCCCTACCGACACGTTTCTTGTTGTCTACAGCGATATTATCGCTCCTGGTGCTATTGAGGATTCGTTAATCATCATCGATGGAGAGCAACAGATTCGTAACTGGAAAGACTGGATCATTACAGATAATAAGATGTATATCTATCGTTCACAGGGATGGATTCCAGGACAATCGTATCAAATTAGATATTGGTCACCATCAGAACAGCGGCATCGAAATCAAAACTTTAGAGTACGGGGGCTGGAGGATGTTGCAAGTCTTGAATTGGAAATTCCCGGCAGTTGGCAAGATAAGCCTATAACTATTGAACTATTAGATGATGTTGGAATAATCGTTTACAAGGTCAATAAGCAGTCTTCTGAGAGTAAAATTATACTTACATCCCTAGCTCCCGGAAATTACCGTCTAAGGGCATGGGTGGATTTAAATCGCAATGGACGTTGGGATTTATATGTTTCTAACAATGAGGGAGGTGGAGTTGAACAGGTATTTATTCAACCCATCCTAAATTTAAGTGCTAGAATGACATCTGTCGTTATAATTGAAGACAATTTTTAGTAGGGTATTTTGTTAGGGGAGTGCACTTGCCGTAAAGATTTGTTAATTTATTTACTTAACTATATTCACCCCATATTAGGTTATGTCGTCACAGAAGAATAGCACCGTGGATCAAAAGTTGTATGAAGGTGTTTACAAGAGTATCAACAAGATTCGAATTGTAACGGCAGCGAGTTTATTTGATGGGCATGATGCCAGTATAAATATCATGCGCCGAATTTTGCAATCGAGTGGAGCTGAAGTTATTCATTTGGGACATAATCGTAGTGTGGGGGAAATAGTAGATTGTGCTATTCAGGAAGATGCTCAAGGTATTGCAATCAGTTCGTATCAAGGCGGACATATGGAATACTTCAAGTATATGATTGATTTACTCGCTGAACGGGGGGGATCGCATATACAGGTTTTTGGTGGTGGAGGAGGGGTAATCGTACCGGAAGAAATAGCAGAACTGCATGCATACGGCGTAGCACGTATTTTTTCGGTCGATGATGGTCGAACCATGGGACTCCAGGGAATGATCAATGTGATGTTACATCGGTGTGATTACGATACCTTGAGTATATCTGTACCCACACGAACGGAAATTGAATCAGGAAATACACAAGCTCTATCCAGGATGCTTACCGCTCTCGAAAATCAGCGTGAGGAAATCTTGTCCTATCTTAGTGGAAAACTGATAGCCAATGGGAAGGATTCTTGGGTTCCAGCGTGTAAGGTACCAGTAATAGGGATAACCGGTACCGGTGGGGCCGGGAAGAGTTCAATCACTGATGAACTAGTTCTTCGATTTCGAAACGAACTTCCAGACGTTCGCATCGCAATTATCAGCGTAGATCCCAGCAAAAAGAAGACGGGAGGAGCATTATTAGGTGATCGTATTCGTATGAACAGTATTCATCATGATACGATATACATGAGAAGTATGGCTACCAGGGCTGAAAATCGAGCCACGAGTGCATCTTTGAAAGCTGCTATTGAATTGTGTGCATTTGTCGGATATGATCTCATTATTGTTGAGACAAGTGGTATTGGTCAAAGTGACACGGAAATCGTGGAACTAGCAGATATCACCATGTATGTGATGACATCAGAGTTTGGTGCAGCATCACAGCTTGAAAAGATCAACATGCTTGATTATGCCGATATTGTTTTGATCAATAAATTTGAAAAAAAAGGATCATTGGATGCCTTACGTGCCGTACGTAAGCAGTATAAACGTAATTTAAATCTATGGGATAAAGAAGACGAAGCTCTTCCCATCTATCCTACGATGGCATCCCAGTTCAATGATGAGGGTTTACATAGAGTATTTGCCAAACTCATATCACTGGTTAATGATCGTTTTGCATTGAATTGGTTACCAAAGGACCTTGTAAACACACTACCGGCTGAAGATTTACAGGTACAATCACTCATACCAGGATCAAGACAACGATATTTGTCTGAAATAGCAGATGCTATACGTCAGTATCATGCTTGGGCAAACGAACAATCTGATCTAGCCCATCAATGGGGATCTGTTCAGACTACCCTGGAATTGATGAGGAAAGATGGGATAGATTCAGCCATCGTTGAGCGCCTGGAGTCTATGTGTAGTTTGAAATACGATGCACTTGATTCCTATTCAAAAGATATTCTAAGACAGTGGGATCAATTAATGGACTCTTATCGTGGGGATGTTATGCAAACCACGGTAAGGGGTAAGGTTTTACGTAATGAACTTACCAGCACCTCATTGAGTGGGCTAAAAATACCACGAGTTAGCGTACCCAAATTCAAAGATAAAGGTGAGCAGTTACGATTCGCTTTAAAGGAAAATCTACCTGGTTATTTTCCATACACAGCTGGAGTATTTCCATTCAAACGCACGGAAGAGGATCCAGCAAGGATGTTTGCTGGTGAAGGAACGCCTGAGCGTACGAATAGGAGATTTCACTACATAAGTTCCGGATTACCAGCCAAGCGTCTGAGTACAGCATTCGACTCCGTAACTCTTTATGGAGAAGATCCTGCTACCAGACCAGATATTTACGGAAAGATTGGTAATTCGGGTGTGAGTATATGTACGATCGATGATATGAAGAAGTTATACTCAGGCTTTGAGTTGACGGATCCATTAACCTCTGTATCTATGACTATTAATGGTCCAGCGCCCATCATTTTGGCAATGTACCTAAATACAGCTATTGATCAGGAGGTGGAGCGTCATCTTCGCCGTTCGCTTGATTGGACCACATTCCAAAATGTAATGAAGCAACGAATATCTGATTCAGATTATGCCATTCCACATTATTCAGGAACGTTACCTGAAGGGAATGATGGATTTGGTTTAGGATTGTTAGGGATATCAGGTTCACAACTTGTTGATCCTGATACCTATGAAAAAATAAAGTCAGAGACTCTTAAAACAGTACGTGGTACGGTACAAGCAGATATACTCAAAGAAGATCAAGCCCAAAACACCTGCATCTTCAGTACTGAATTCGCGCTTCGTATGATGGGCGATATTCAATCATATTTTACCCAAAAAGGAGTCAGAAACTATTATTCAGTATCAATTTCGGGGTATCATATTGCTGAAGCCGGAGCCAATCCTATTACACAAGCGGCATTTACACTCGCTAATGGATTTACATTTGTAGAGTACTATTTAGCTCGTGGATTAAAGGTGGATGATTTTGCTCACAACCTCTCTTTTTTCTTTAGTAATGGTCTTGATCCTGAGTATGTTGTAATTGGTCGTGTAGCTCGTCGCATATGGGCCATTGCAATGCAAAAGCGATACATGGCTAATGATCGGTCTCAAAAATTAAAATATCACATTCAAACAAGTGGTCGCTCGCTTCATGCCCAGGAAATTCAGTTTAATGACATTCGTACGACCCTTCAAGCCTTAATGGCCATCTACGATAATTGCAATTCGTTACATACAAATGCTTATGATGAAGCCATAACCACGCCAACGGAGGAGTCTGTTCGCAGGGCTTTGGCGATTCAATTGATCATCAATAAAGAATTAGGCTTAGCAAAAAATGAAAATCCTCTTCAGGGATCCTTTATCATTGATGAATTAACAGATCTTGTGGAAGAAGCCATCTTGACGGAATTTGATCGGATTACCGAGAGGGGAGGTGTTCTTGGCGCCATGGAAACGATGTACCAAAGGGGTAAAATTCAAGATGAAAGCTTGTATTATGAAACCCTTAAACATGATGGCAGCTTGCCAATCATCGGGGTAAATACATTCCTCGATAAGAAAGCAAATAAGCCTATACATGAACCGATAGAGTTAATTCGTAGTACAGAAGAGGAAAAACAACTACAAATCACGAATGTTGAGATGTTTAAACAAAGACATCAGGGTAAGAGTCAGAAAGCTTTAGCCGACTTGCAGAAAGTTTCACAATCAGGCGGTAACCTCTTTGAGGCATTAATGGATACCGTAAAAGTGGCAAGTCTTGGTCAAATATCTGAGGCCTTATATATGAAAGGTGGACGATACAGACGAAATATGTAATATCGTATTCGATTGAGGTTCTTTCTTATTAAGATTAAGTCCGAATAAAGATAGTTTTTCGTATATTTCGAGTCTATTCAATGGATTAAGCGAACGATGGCGTATAGCCCGTTGTTTAACCAGTCAATCTACAAACAATCGATGTACGAATGAGTGATACAGATTTTCTGAGTTCCTATGTTGGTCAAGAGTATAAATACGGATTTGTGACCGACATAGAATATGATGAGTTTCCCCGTGGATTAAGTGAGGAGATTATCACAGAATTATGGCGACGTAAAGGTGAGCCTGAGTTTATGCTTGACTTTCGCCTAAAAGCGTATCGTCAATGGTTAAAAATGGAAGAACCAGCCTGGCCAAATGTACATTACCCGAAGATCGATTATCAGGATATCGTTTATTATTCCGTTCCTAAGAAAAAAGAGAGTTTAGATAGCTTAGATCAGGTGGATCCAAAGATTCTTGAGACCTATGAAAAATTAGGCATACCGATCTCAGAACAAAAGATGTTGTCGAACGTAGCGATGGATTATGTTTTCGATAGTGTATCTGTTGGTACTACGTTCAAAGAAAAATTAGCTAAAGAGGGGGTTATTTTCTGTTCCATATCAGAAGCAATTCATGAATATCCCGAGTTAATTAAGCAGTATCTGGGATCAGTAGTACCTGCATCTGACAATTATTTTGCGGCATTAAATTCAGCTGTTTTTAGTGATGGTAGTTTTGTATTTGTACCCAAAGGGGTTAAGTGTTCCATGGAGCTATCAACATACTTCCGCATAAATAATGAGGAATCTGGTCAATTTGAACGTACACTCATTGTAGCCGAAGATGCTAGTTTTGTAAGTTATCTGGAAGGGTGTACAGCACCCATGTTTGACAGTAATCAATTACACGCTGCAGTAGTAGAACTCGTAGCCTTAGATCATGCTGAGATTAAATATTCTACCGTACAAAATTGGTATGCTGGTGACGAAGAAGGGAAAGGTGGTATTTACAATTTTGTGACCAAACGAGGTATATGTAAGGGTGAGCACTCTAAAATATCCTGGACACAGGTTGAAACAGGATCATCGATTACCTGGAAATATCCATCCGTTATCCTTAAGGGGGATCATTCTATAGGTGAATTTTACTCTGTTGCTCTTACAAATAATAAGATGCAGGCAGATACTGGCACTAAAATGATCCATCTTGGTAAACATACTCGCAGTACCATTGTCTCGAAAGGTATTTCGGCTGGTAGATCAAACAATAGCTATCGTGGTTTAGTTAAAATCGGACCAAATGCTGATTATTCCCGAAACTATTCGGTATGTGATTCTATGCTCATTGGAGATCGCTGTGGTGCCAACACATTCCCTTACATAGAGTCTAAGAACAACACATCAAGCATTGAGCACGAAGCTACAACTTCGAAAATTGGGGAAGATCAAATTTTCTATCTCCAACAAAGAGGTTTGAGTGAGGAAGATGCTATTTCGATGATTATTAACGGGTTCTGTAAAGATGTTTTCCGTGAACTTCCTTTAGAATTTGCCGTTGAAGCCCAAAAACTATTGGGAATCAAGTTAGAAGGTAGTGTAGGTTAACCTATTTTTTAAATCACTAAATAAAAATATCGTGCTGGTAATTAAAAATTTACACGCTACAATCGACGATAAACCAGTTCTTCGTGGACTTAATTTAGCGGTTAATGCTGGTGAGATTCACGCAATTATGGGTCCTAACGGCTCTGGAAAAAGTACCCTTGTCAAAATTATTGCTGGTCATCCATCATACGAAGTTACTGATGGGGAAATCATCTACAATGGTGAGAATCTGTTGGATTTAGAGCCTGAAGAAAGAGCTCAAAAAGGTGTTTTCATGGCCTTTCAATATCCAGTTGAAATTCCTGGGGTATCCAATATGAGTTTTCTAAGACAATCTGTTAATGCAGTGCGTAAAGCAAATGCAATGGAAGAGCTCGATCCACTCGAATTTGATGATTTTGTTCGAGAAAAAATGAAACTCGTAGAGATGGATGACGAATTCCTACATAGAAGTGTTAATACAGGTTTTTCTGGCGGAGAGAAAAAGAGAAACGAGATTCTTCAAATGGCGGTACTGGAACCTAAACTCTCGCTTCTTGACGAAACTGATTCTGGTTTAGATATCGACGCTCTACGAATTGTTGCTAAAGGTATTAATGAACTAGCTAATGAAAATAACGCAGTTCTAATGGTTACTCACTACCAACGGTTGTTAAACTATGTAGTACCCGATAAAGTACACGTACTCGTCGATGGTAAAATCGTAACATCTGGTGGCAAGGAACTAGCTCTTGAGCTTGAAGAAAAAGGGTATGAGTGGGTCGAAGACCCAAACTCAAACTTTCAATTCAATGGCAAAAATTAAAGGATTGAGAATGGATGTTTTTTTCAAATCACTGATTGACAAAAGATCTGCCCTTGATCCAGCTATGGATTTCATTGCGGGACTTCGAACATCTGCTGAATCAATACTGGCCGATCTTCCCGCACCCTTAACCAAACATGAAGAATGGCGTTTTACAAACCTAAAGAGTGTATACCGTCAAGATTTTGAAGAGGCTGAACCGAAAGATACCTCAATACTTCTGGAAAAGATCACGATTCCTGAATCTCAAGGATCCCACATTAGCTTTGTGAATGGTACCATTGATGCGGACCTTACTGATCTATCAGCTATTGAATCGAGTGTGAAAATCATTTCATTTTCCAAAGCATCTCCAGCTGATCGTGAGGCTATTCTCAAACATCTGAATGTACACATGAGTCTCGAGGATGATGATTTTCTTCGTCTAAATGCCGCTTTATTGAGTGATGGTATTTGGATTAACATCCCCAAGGATGTTGTTGTTGATCATCCGATACACATACGTTTTTTTAATGCCTCAAAAACGGTGAATGCCTCTGCTCCCAGAGTACTCGTAACTGCTGGCATCCACTCAAGAGTGGTTATTATTGAAGAATCTATTGGATATGATGAAACCGTTTATTTAAACATCCCAGTCCTGGAATTCGATCTTCAACGTGGTGCCCACATTACTCATGTTAAAATCCAGAACGATAGTAAAAATGCGTACCATATTGGACGCGTTGGCGCTTCAATAGCCAGGGATGGACATTACGAATCCTACTCAATCCAACTCGGCGCAGCTATATCTAGAAATGATGTCGTAGCTACTCAGCTGGAAGAGCAAATGTTTGCTACACTTGATGGTTTGGTTCTCATTGGAGGTGATCAGCTTTCAGACACTCATACATTGATGGATCATCGTAAAGCATATGGAGAGAGTCATCAGTTGCACAAAGTATTGGTTGATGGTCAGGCTACATCTGTTTTTAACGGTAAAATATTTGTTCGTCAGGATGCACAAAAGGTTAATTCCTATCAGGAAAATCGAAATTTACTCATGTCGACTGAAGGTACTGTTCATACCAAGCCTCAACTTGAAATTTTTGCTGATGATGTGAAATGCTCACATGGTGCGACAATTGGACAATTAGTACCTGAGGAACTATTCTATCTTAAAAGTCGTGGGTTGGATGATCGTAGTTCAATAGAACTTCTAACCCAAGCATTTGCACTTGAAGTCATTGAGCATATTCCTGTAGAATCTGTTCGTAATCGTCTTGCACTTGTTGTAAGTGAATTTGCTCACCAAAGTGTTCATGAATCTATTACAGTGTAATGAATACTGTAAAAAAGGCATCTGTGTTAGATTTTCAGAAGATAAGGGCTGATTTTCCTATACTTTCGCGCACGGTTAATGGTAATCCTCTGATTTATTTTGATAATGCTGCTAGTTCTCAGATGCCGATTCAGGTAATTGATGCGATTAGCGACTATTATCGAAATGAACACGCAAACGTTCACAGGGGGATACACGCCCTTAGTGAAGAGGCCACTGCGATGTTTGAGACAACAAGGCAGAAGGTAGCCTCATTTTTCAACGCCACATCTCCAGAAGAGATTATTTTTACGAGTGGCACCACCGATGGAATAAATCTTGTAGCACAAACCTACGGAAGGTCCAAACTCCAAAAAGGGGATCACATTCTCATTAGT
>CAZXGO010000002.1:17824-20848 GCA_964640035.1 uncultured Chitinophagales bacterium | reverse complement strand
ATGGCAGATGCTTTGTGAAGAGATCGGCTGTGTGTTACACATTATCCCCATTACCCCAAATGGAGAGGTAGATCTTGAGGCCTTTGAAAAAATGTTGAATGATAGGGTTAAACTTATCTCATTGGTTCATACATCGAATGCTCTAGGTACGATAAACCCTATCAAATCCATCATCAGTTTAGCCCATCAATATGGTGCAGTTGTATTAATCGATGGTGCCCAGGCTGCTGGTCATCAAAAGGTCGACCTTCAAGATCTTGATCCTGATTTCTTCGTTTGCTCAGGTCATAAAATGCATGCTGCAACCGGCACAGGTGTACTATATGGCAAAAAATCTCTGTTAGAATCATTGCCACCATGGAAAGGGGGTGGAGATATGATTAAACAGGTGACTTTTGAAAAAACGACGTTCAACGATCTCCCATTTAAATTCGAGGCAGGCACACCTCATATCATGGGAGTCAAAACATTAGGTGTTGCAATAGATTATCTCCTTGACATAGATATGGATCGTATACAAGCTACTGAAGCATATCTCTTAGATTTATTACATCAAAAACTGATGTCCATTCAAGGGATTACTATTATTGGAACCAGTAAAAACAAAATTCCGGTTGCCTCTTTCATTTCAGATAAAGCACATCCCAGTGATATCGGAACATTATTGGATCTAAAGGGAATAGCAATACGGGTTGGACATCACTGTACCCAACCCCTAATGCAGACACTCGGTATTGCTGGTACTGCCCGAGCATCACTATCATTTTATAATACACCTGAAGAAATTGAATCCTTTGGAGATTCATTACGAAAAGTTCTTCAGTTGTTTTAATTTTCATTGACCTTTTGCCAGGAGATCTTAGAAATGCCAAAGATTGACGAAATAGAACGCACCCCAAATCCTAATGCAATGCGTTTTGTGCTCAAGGAGCCTATTTCCCCAGGTGTAACACGATCTTATGAAAATCCTGAGGAAGCCTCTGCTGATCCATTTGCCTCTTCACTATTTGCTATACCTCATGTGATTAGTGTTTACTATGTTGATAAATACATCACGGTCACACAGGATGGGAATACAGATTGGTCAGATTTACTCCGAAAATTGGCACCTCCTATACGTGAAGCTGAAGCTCATCATGTGTCAGATATTAACGATGAACATGTACACCTCAGTAAAGAGGCTGCCGAATCATCAGATCCTCGCCTTACTCTCATTAACCAAATGCTAGATGAACAGGTGAGACCATACTTGTTAGCAGACGGTGGGGGATTGAAAGTCTTAAGTTTAGAAGACAACAAACTCAAAGTTCACTACCAAGGCGCTTGCGGAACCTGTCCTACTGCTACGACTGGTACCTTATATGCTATTGAAAGCATGGTTAAACGAATAGACCCAAATATTGAAATAGAATCTGTGTAAGTAATGGCTGCAATTTCATTAACACCACGCGCTGCTGATCAAATTCGAATAATTCGAACTGAAAAGGGTCTTACAGACGACATAGCCCTTCGTTTAGGTGTTGTTGGTGGAGGTTGTAGTGGACTCAGTTATGCTTTTGATTTTGATACTGACCCTTCCAAAATTCAGAAAAATGATCAGCGGTTTGAAGATCAGGGTATTCCAATGGTCATTGACATGAGAAGCTTTTTGTATTTAGCAGGTACTGAATTAGATTTTACGGATGGTTTGAATGGTAAGGGATTCCATTTTAACAATCCTAATGCATCTCGAACCTGTTCATGTGGTGAATCATTTGCAGTATGAGCACTAACGATGTTCTTACAAACAAAGTCGCGAAATCGGGGTTGATAACTCTTGATCTTGAGATGTTTAAACCTTCAAAACCAATCGCTGAGTTTGATATTTCAAGTTTACTTTTCAAGGGTTTAATCCTAAAAGAACAAGATTTTCGAGATAGTCTTGATGCCATTAATTTCTCACAATACACCAACAGTATTCTGGCAGTGCATTGCACAACGGATGCAATCATTCCAGAGTGGGCCTGGATGCTAATTGTTTCAAAGGCAAAATTATCCGCATCTCAGATATTCTTTGGAACAAAAGAATCAGTTGAAGAACATCTTATGATGATGAATGCAGAAAAGCATAACTGGGAAGAATACCTGGGAAGAAAAGTCTTACTAAAGGGTTGTGGTGATGGTAGTGTCAAATCATCCTTATATTTGAAGGTTACTGATTTTCTAATGGATTATGCTGATCGCGTTATGTATGGAGAAGCCTGTTCTTTTGTTCCTATATGGCGGCGCAGTTCATCTAACATATAATTCATTTTGTCTACTTCAGATCGTAAAAGTGACCATGTAAGAATCAGTGTATCAGGTAATGCCTCATACAGTTTTTCTGCAGGTTTTGATCGTTATCGTTTCAATCATGTTGCGCTGCCAGAATGTGATCTTGAAGAAGTAAATACAGATGTATTTTTTTTGGGACATCGTTTTTCTAGTCCCTTATTCATTTCATCAATGACAGGTGGTTATACAGATGGAGAGGCCATAAATGCTATAGTAGCACGTTTTTGTGAGCGCAATCAATTGCCATTTGGATTAGGTAGTATGCGTGCAATGATGGAGGATGAAAAATGGATACCAAGTTTTACAATAGCACGAAAAAATGCTCCATCAAGTTTTATTGCAGCAAATATCGGAGCAGTACAACTCAGAGATGGTATACATGCATCATTTGTCAACAAATTAGTTAATTCAATTGATGCAAATGCACTTATCGTACACCTAAATCCCCTTCAGGAATTGATGCAACCAGAAGGAGATCGTAGGTTCAGAGGTATAAAAGATGCGATTTGTTCATTAGTAGAACGTTCTCCTGTACCCGTTATCATCAAAGAAACGGGGGCTGGCATTTCAGGAACTGTAGCACGTTCACTATATCATGATTGCGGAGTACGTGTTATAGATGTAGCTGGAGCAGGAGGAACGAGTTGGGCTAAAGTAGAGAATCTTCGACGTGCTGATAAGGATGCAGCATCTGACGCTGAATTATTTAAT
>CAZXGO010000002.1:0-17814 GCA_964640035.1 uncultured Chitinophagales bacterium | reverse complement strand
GGGGCATTCCAACTGCTGATTGTTTAATGGATATTCATGCTCAGCATTTACCACAACTTGAACTTATAAGCTCCGGTGGAATCCGAACCGCTCATGATATCATTAAATCAATGTGTATGGGATCTCATATTACCGGCATGGCAGCTGAAGTTATTAAGGTAATTCATGCAAGCGGTGAACAGGGACTGCAAGAATGGTTTGATAGATTACAACATCAACTACGCATGACGATGTGTCTTTTAGGGGTCAAAAACATGAGCGAATGTGGGATGCATCTACTTAGTCGGAGTCAGCCTTGATGCTGATTTTGTGTATCTTTTAGATTATGCCAAATGCGTTTCTCCCCCTTGATGAGATTTTTAGTATCCTGGACAAGCAACTTCAGGATTATTCATTTCCGTCAACTCCATCTAGTCTATATGATCCAATAAAGTACACCTTAGAAGATACAGGGAAGCGTGTTCGACCCAAATTGGTCATACTTGGAACTGCACTAACGGGAGGTGATCCTGTAAAAGCAATACCAGCTGGTATTGGTATGGAGCTTTTGCACAACTTCACTCTCATCCATGATGATATAATGGATAATGCGGACCTTCGTCGTGGAAAACCATCGGTATACAAAAAATGGGGGGTACCAATTGCGATACTCTCTGGTGACATGACCTTTGGTTTGGCTTATCACCAATTTCAGTCCTATGCAGAGGATGAAAATATAAGTAAGCGTCAACTGAGTTTTTTATTGCATTACTTTCATCAAGCCGTTAAGGAAGTATGTGAGGGTCAGGCTTACGATATCGAGTTCGAATCGACAGATCATGTGGATATTCAATCATATTTGAAGATGATTCGTCTAAAAACAGCGGCGCTGTTAAGTGCTTCACTTGCCGTAGGGGGTGTGTTATCAGGGGCTCCAGATCAAGACATTGAGCATCTTCAGCAAATGGGAAATGAACTAGGATTAGCATTTCAAATTCAAGATGACCTACTTGATGTAGTTGCAGATCCAAAAAAATTTGGCAAAAAAGTAGGTGGTGATATTCGAGAAGGAAAAAAAACGTTCTTAATGATTCATGCTCTTGAGCGAGCAAATAAATCTGATCGATCGTTACTAACATCAATCCTATCCTCAAAATCAGCCAATGATGTACAAATATCTAATGTGATACGTTTGTACCACGAGTTGGACATACTCAACTTAGCAAATCAAGAAATTGAGAATCGATATAGCAAAGCCATGAATCATCTTGGTGTATTTGCAGATACACCGTATTATTCTACCGCAAAAAATATGTTTGATGCACTCATCCAAAGAGATAAATAATGATTAGAACTACTCGAATCCATAGAATGTTAACCTTGTTTGTATTTGCGCTGATGATTACATCATGTGCAAATAAGGATGCCATCAAACCCGGTGATACCGTAGACGTAGCTTACCAAAAGTCAAAAACTCTCTATGATAAAGGTCGTTTTAGTGAGGCTGCACGTGCTTTTGAAACCGTTTTATCTTTGGGAAGAGGAACTGAGATTGCTCAAGAGTCTCAATATTTGTTAGCTGAAAGCTATTATAAGAATAAAGAGTATTTGATTGCTGCCTCAGAGTACCGCAGATACGTAACATTCCATCCAAGATCGGAACGTAGAAAAGATGCTGAATTCATGGAAGCACTTGCCTACTACAATATGAGTCCACGTTTCAAGCTGGATCAAGCTGATACAGAACGAGCAATTACACTATTTAGAATATTTATTGGTAAGTACCCCGACTCAGATAGAGTTTCTGAGGCCGCTGCTTATCTGGATGAGATGCGTCTAAAATTAGCCCGAAAGAGTTTCACATCCGCCAATATGTACTTTAAGCTCAGAATGTACGTATCAGCAGCTATGTACTATCAAATAACGATAGACAATTACCCTGAGACTCCTTTTGCTGAAGAAGCATTGGCACTTCAAATTCAGGCTTATACCTTATACGCAGACATGAGTGTACCTGAAAAGCAAGCAGAAAGGTATCAAATGGCTTTAGACAGCTATCAAAAGTATCTACAGCTCTTTCCTAATGGAAAAAATCGATCACTAGCTGAATCATTTAATGCTAACGCATTAAAATCACTGACGGCTATTCATTCAGGTGTCTCCCAAAAGTAACTATGAATATCGGACTGTTTGGGGGAAGCTTTAATCCACCTCATATAGGGCACCGAATATTTGCGGGTGTATTCAAAGAAAAGGGAAACTTAGATCAGGTTTGGGTGATGGTGAACCCTGAGCCTCCACATAAAAGTGATGTTCATTTACTTGATTATCACTATCGATTGGAGATGTCTAAGATGAATTTTAACTCTATGGATGGAGTGATCATCAATGAAATAGAGACCTCATTACCATCTCCACACTACACCATAGATTCGTTAAAACATATTATTAGTCTGTATCCCGATTGCACATTTTATCTATGTATAGGCGAAGATAGTTTAAGAACCATTGACAGTTGGAAATCCCCGAATGAAATTTTTAGCTTAGTGGATCTATTCGTCGTGAAGCGGGACAATGCTATGGATAAACTACCTGACATTGTGATACAAAATTCAAACAAAATTCACTGGCTTGAGGCTGATATCATCCCTATTTCATCGAATATGATTCGGAATAAGCTAAAAAGGGGGGAAGATATCTCCGAATATTTACTTCCGGAGGTTCACGATTACATTAAAAAAAACAAACTGTATATCGAGTAGACCTATCTCATGCCTTGAAAAAAGTCTTTGAGTAACTGTTCGCACTCCGACTCTAAAATACCATGGATAATATCAATTCGATGATTGAGCTTCGTCGAACTGGCAAGATTAAAAAGTGTTCCACACGCACCTGCCTTGGGATCCATAGCTCCAAAAACAATACGGTCAATTTTACTCCAAACTAATGCGCTTGCACACATGGGACATGGTTCTAACGTGACATACATAGTGCAACCATAGAGATATTTATTCTTTAATTTCTCCGAGGCTCTTTCAATGGCAAGGATTTCAGCATGTGCACTTACTAGACCTTTTTTTTCAACTTCATTATGCGCCGAAGCAATAAGTTCGTTCTCACGTACGATAACACACCCAACAGGTACTTCGCCAAGATTAGCGGCCTCCTTTGCTAATGTGATTGCATGCTTCATCCAATAAGTGTGCGTCGAATTTAAATCCAACTGAGGATTCCTTCGTTTGTTCTGATAGCCAATTTTGGTATACTTATGCTCAAATTAAGCATGAAATAATATGGAAAAAATAGAAAAAGCAGTCATTGAGTATCTAAATGATACTATCCGAACAGTTAGCGATTTCCCTATCCCTGGTATTCAGTTTAAGGATATTACTACATTACTGAATAATCCTGATGCGATGAAATTGACCACCGACTTTCTAATCAGACCCTATAAGGGGATAGCCGTTGATAAGGTAGTTGGATTAGAATCGCGTGGTTTTTTATTCGGTACGAATATGGCAATAGCATTAAATGCAGGTTTTGTTCCCGTACGTAAACCAGGGAAATTACCATCTGTGACAAATGAAGTTAGTTACGATCTTGAATATGGAACGTCTACCTTACAGATCCACACTGATGCTATTAGGCCTGGAGATCGTGTGATTATTCACGACGATTTAATAGCAACTGGGGGTAGTGCTAATGCGGCTAGAATGCTAGTTGAAGGCTTAGGAGGTGTAGTAATTGCCTATTCATTCATCATTGAATTAGCATTTTTAAACGGCAGAGAGAAACTAAATAAAGACATTCCCATTCATTCTCTGATATACTTGGATTAGTATATCATGATCATGGTAAGGCAAAATACTTACGCAATAACCATTCAGCGGTGAAAAAAGATATTGCAAGTAAAAACCAAGCTATCCGCCTGTATGGATACCAATCAAAGGCCAGATCACGATACTCCTCTTTCCTAAAATCTGCTGAATGAATTACATTCTTTAGTTGGTTACTCTCATTCCACGGCAAATATAAACCATCTGATACTGTAGCAAGATCCTTTAATAGAACCTCATTTCTAAAAGTTTTTTGATACTCGATTACATTCTCTGATACAGTAAACTGTCCTGTTCTTCGATCTAAATCCCTGGTTCCTCGAATTGCACGTGCATCAAACGAATATAGACCTTGGGGTAATTCACCCAAGTTAATCGAATATTTACCCAGACCATCATTATTAAGGGAATATGAAGTAATCTGTCCATCTTGGTCGGATACTGTTAGATTAATTATTCCATCAGTTACTTGAATACCCGAATCATCTTTTAAAAATGCATTTAAAATGACAGGGGCAATACTGTCGAACTCTCGCTTTAATGGATTTATGATTAGTTTTCTGTCATCTGGTTTTGTCGAAGTCCAAACGATAAGATTTCGAAGTAAATCTTGAATACCGTTACGCACCAATGGATTATTTGATAAATTCCAACTATAGTAACCAAACATATTCAAAACTGAAGTTCGACGTGATCCAATGGATCGAACAATTAATACAGGAGCATCAAGATCTGCTCCTCTAAAATTGGCTTTAAATAGTACTTCTGATCCAGGAATGGCGCTAATATTTCGAATATGAGAATATACACGAGGGGCCCGTGTGTAATCAGGATGTTCAAATTTCAAAATGGGATGATCTTTTGTCGTCATATTTTGAAGTAAACCAATCTCAAATGGTGAATTCGTAGAGGGAAGGGATAATGGAATACTATTTTGTAAGCTAGACATTGCCAATGCTGGATCAAAAGAGGGCTAGCTGCCAGTATGTATGATGAACTGGATAATAAATTGTTTACTTGATTTCGAATATTGCTAGGAATACCAGCATGAGGGTATCCATACAATAGTAGCACATCCAAAGTATCAGTATTCGCAGGCATCGGTCCATTAAGAAAACGATCACTGCCTAACCAAGTGATAGACCGATGCGTAATTGTTGCATCTGATTCAAGAACCTGTTGTAATACTTTACTATCTGGATGGACCTCGAAGGATATCAAAAGTACCCTAAGCTTGTTATCCAATACATCTACTGCAAATCGTCTTTCATTATTTAATTGGGTCCATTCACCTGGAAGGGGATCTATTTGCACTTCGAATTGTTGCAAACCTTCATTTACTGGATTTATTTCAAAACGTACTGACTGAACAGAGCGATCAGCCATAAATTCTACTTCTTTAGATACTATGATTGAAGTACCAAGTTTTAGACTCAACCTTGATTTTGAATTCATGAAGCCATTTTGATTTACAATAACTTCAACTATGAATGGGCTATTTTTATAAGCAATGTCTGGATGAATAACATCCTGAATATATACATCTCTGTTTCGAACAGTGTCACCCAATCCAACAGTAAATATGGGTATGGATAATCGATCAACAACAAATCTTGGATCTTGACCGGTTGTGAATTGACCATCTGAAAACAAAATAATTGCATTAGCGTCACGCTTTAATTCAGAGATGGTACCTATAGCTTTTGCTATATCACTATTACGACCAGTAGATGATATAGAGTCATAGTTTGATTGGAACACTGATGCATCAAATCCATAATAGTCTAGTTCAACATAGTTCGTATCTATCTGACTCAGAAAGCTCACAGATTGATTAAAACTTGTTTTACCTTCATACTTCCCGAGGCTAATTGTTGTGCTGAGACTATTATCAAACAGAACTACAATTTTAGATTTGAGTCGTTCCTTAGTAATGCGTTGTATGACTGGATTCAAAAGTACGAGTACCAAAAAAATAAATCCAATACTACGTAGAGATGAGAGAATTAACTTATGACTCCTCTTAATATTGACACTAGCATACGACCAAAAAGCCAATGCAATGCTTACGATCAGCAGTACAATTATGAAAGAGAGTGGTAATGGTGTTTCAAAACCTTTAAAAATCCACTGATTAGTCATTTTATCAAGCTCATTGGATGCACTTTTACTTGGTGTTCATATCCATTAGTAAACGATAATCTACCAAAATAAACTCCACTTGGTAACTGGATCCCATTAGTTGAGCGACCATCACATATCCATCATTATGGCTTTTGTCTAAGTTTACCGTGCGCACGAGACGTCCAAGAGCGTCATATATATCAAAACGTATCAGCATCCATGCTGATGGTGCTTGATATTCGATAACTGTTGATGGATTAAATGGATTAGGATAATTCTTACTTAGAAACACCTTATCTGGCAGTGGTGTCTGCTCTTCATGAGATGTAACCACGACATCAATCAGCTTTTTAGCATCCATGATGCCATAACCATACTGATTATCTGGATTATTTGAACGGTTTGATGTTTTTCTAGCCTGCTCCACATACCAAATAGCTGGTTTATTAGGTCGTGCTTGAACAGCTAATGCCATTATTCCAGCTACATGTGGTGCAGCAAAGGATGTTCCATTTAAACACGACGAATAACTCGACGTGCTGGAACTATTTGCCGAATAAACACAAGAGCCTCTAGCCATAACATCAGGCTTAATTCTTCCATCTGAAGTGGGTCCAATGGAGCTTGAAGCAACTTTTAAGCCATTTGAGCCAATTGATCCCACACTTAAAATGGAATCAGCATCTGCAGGGGTTAATATGTACTTCCAATCTGAATTTCCCTCATTACCTGCAGATACTACAACAATCATATTAAAAAGACTGGCTGCTTTAGTAGCTGCTTTTGCGATAGCAGAAGTCTTCCCATTCATGTCATTATATGTATAACTGGATTGAGGCTGACTTGTGAAGATATTGTACCCTAATGATGAATTAACGACCTTGACACCTAATTTTTGCATCCATTCAATGGCTTCTATCCAGTGATCTTCTTCGATTGGTGCTTCTATTTCATCATCCTCTGTTCTAGCTAATACCAAGGATACTCCAGGCGCAACACCAACAATCTTTTGATCTATTTTACCGGCAATAATAGCCGCAACCGAGGTACCATGGCTGTGATATGAGCTATTTTTAACATTTGATTTTGTGTCGTCTCCACCATCTACAAAATCTCTTTCTGCAAGTATTCTTTTTGAATCGATAAGGTGCTGGAATGCCTCGTGACCCATATCAAATCCGCCGTCCATAATACCGACAATAACACCCTCGCCATCATAACCTAAAGCGTGAACCTGATCGATATTATGATATTTAATTTGAGCTTCTGTGCCGCCGTATACGTTGAGTGCATTTTCAAAGAAATTCGTTTTATGAAACCCCGGAAACAAATTATTATGCTTGGGCTCTGAATGTGATCTTAAATTTAGGACAGGACTAATACTTTTAACTATTGGTAACGTAGATATTTTATTGAGTGATTCTGTTGATGCTGAAACACTAACAGCATGTAACCAGTTACTTACTACATGTATGTGAGCTCCTAGAGCTGTTAACTCATTCAACCAAGTAGTGTCAGGTGGCGCCAAATGGCATGCTACTTTATCGTAGGTACAAACACGATCATTCTTGTCAATGAAATAAATCCAGAATCTACTCTCATTACTGGTTTTAGCTTCTGATTGAATTGCAAAAGTAAAAAGTAACGATAGAAGTAGCGTATTCATAAGCCTCCAGTAGCAGTAATTCTGTAGCAAAGAAATAAATAGGCTGAATACATAGCAAGAAGACTAATACTTCCAAGTTTGCCTATTTTTTTACTGAAAAAATAAAAGGGTAGGATACTTACAACAATTAAAGCCATCACTAGCATATGAAAGGGAACAGTCCAGGCATCTGCAATTGAAATAGGGGCCAATACTGTAACAAAACCAATAACAAATAGGATATTGAAAATATTACTTCCTATGACATTACCGATAGACATATCGAAATTCTTACGTAAAATAGCAGCCACTGAAGCTGCTAATTCTGGAAGAGATGTGCCAATAGCTACAATTGTTACCCCAATAACCATTTCTGAAATCCCAAGGTATAAAGCAATTGTAGTTGATGAATTCACCATTAAATGTGCACCATATAACAACCCCGTTAATCCAAGAATAATAAAAGACCCATCTCTCATCCACGCTGACCGTGGTTTGTTATTCAAACTGTCTACCTCAACATCATCAACCTTTCCAGATTTGAATAACCAATACATAAAACCTGCAAATAGCAGAACCAGGATAATACCGTCGAATCTATTAATTTCTCCATCGAGACTAAGCGCGATAAACAATAGTGTGGTCAGTAGCATAAAAACGTATTCACGCTTAAAAAGTAGATCCGGAATGTTGACAGGTTGAAGTAAGGCCGTTAAGCCAAGAATAAGTGCAATATTTGCAATATTACTACCAACTACATTTCCAACCGCCAAATCCGATGCACCTGTATTGGAAGAAGTTAAATTAAAAATAAACTCGGGCATCGAAGTACCAAAAGCAATGACAGACATGCCAACTACAAGTGGAGAAAACCCGAGAGCAAGAGCAATTGAACTAGACCCATCAACTAACCATTTAGCACCCAATGTAAGTGCTGTTAATCCAACTATAAAAAGTATGAGTTCAATGAGCATTGTAGTTAAAAAACTGAATCACAAATACGTTTAATTATACTTGTGACATCGACCCCTTCTGCTTCAGCAGTATAGTTTGTTACCACTCTGTGTCTTAAAACTGGAATCGACAATGCCTGTATGTCCTCATCGATTACATTAAATCTGCCCCGTGAAAGTGCTCTTGTTTTTCCACCAAGAATTAAATACTGGGATGCCCTCGGTCCCGCTCCCCAGCTTAAGTATTGATTAACAAAATCAGGCGCTAACGAAGTGTTAGGTCTCGTCATTCCTACAAGTTTAACGGCATTTTCTAGGACTTGTTGAGGTACTGAGACTTCACGAATTAATTTCTGATACGATATTATTTCCTCTGCAGACAGAATGGGTTGAACACTAACTTGACTTGATACTGTCGTTCTTGAAACAATATCCATCTCCTCATCATAACTAGGATAGTCTAACTGAAGGTGGAACATAAATCTATCCAGTTGTGCTTCGGGAAGGGGATATGTACCTTCTTGTTCAATGGGATTCTGAGTCGCTAGCACAAAAAACGGAGGATCAATGTGGTAGGTTACTCCAGACGCTGTAACATGGTATTCTTGCATTGCTTCAAGCAAGGCCGCCTGAGTTTTGGGAGGAGTACGGTTAATTTCATCGGCGAGTACAATATTCGCGAAGATTGGTCCTTTGATAAATTTAAATGTTTTGCGCCCATTTGTTCGATCATCTTCAATTACATCTGTACCGGTAATATCACCCGGCATAAGATCAGGTGTAAATTGAATACGATTAAAACTAAGATTTAAAGCATCTGCACATGTTCGAACAAGGAGCGTTTTTGCTAATCCAGGGACGCCAACCAATACACAATGACCCCGAGAGAATAAACTTATTAATAGTAAATCTACTACATCACTTTGCCCTACAACAACCTTTGAAATTTCATTCTTTAGGGCATTAAAGGAAGTTGTAAATGATTCAGCTGCTTCTAGATGTGCTTGCGACATAGTGATTAATATCTCTATTTAGATTCGATTTGGTTTATTGATTTTGTATTCAACATAGATGGTCTTTCTTAGCTCTTCCAGATATTTAGACAACTCACTCAGTTGTTTGAGCTGTAGGGCATAATTAGATACCAGCTCATAATCATCGGCTAAATTTGCTCTATGTTGAGGGATCTTCTTTTGTAGCTGTACAAGTCGATAAGCTTTTCGGAGCTCTCTTTGAGAAGCAGAAGGAGGTACGTTGTATGGCCTTGGGTCAGAGATATCACCTACATTATCTAGAAGAATTACCATACTGTACAATGCTGGATCCAATCGATCGATATCTAGTAGAAATTCTCCAGTCATAGGATCTCGTAATCTTCCGCCATATGCAGAAGTAGCTCGATCATCAGAATACTTTCTAGCCATCTCTGTAAAGGACTTTCCATGATTCGTTAAACTGTCTCTTATAGCTTCTAGCCGTCGTATAGCAACCTCGTCTTCAGATTCATTCGTATCAATTTGAATAAGTACGTGATTGGTTTCAATTTGATCACCTACACGTCGATTTAGACGAATTACATGATATCCAAAAACAGTTTCGACTACCTCCGATATTTCTCCAGGTTCTAATGCGGAAGCAGCAGCTGAATATTCTGCAACAAGATCACTGAGATTTGTTAACGAAATTAAACCTCCATTTTGTTTAGCAGTAGGATCTGAGCTATATGCTACAGCCATTTCTTCAATTGATTTACCGTGATTTAGTATAGAATCACGAATTGCAGATGCCATATCATAGGCTCTTTTTTTTGCATCACTACTTAAAGGGGGGATAGCAACGATATGTGCCATTTGAACCTGTTCAGGGATCATAGGCAGTGAATCTTTGGGTATTGAATTGAAGAACTCCTCAACTTCACGTTTGGAAATGGTCACTTTTGTACGAAAGTTTTCTCTAACCTGTGAGGCTAACTCATTCTCTTTTACTCTTGGTCGCCATTCATTTTTATACTCGTAAATACTTTTACCTAAAGCTTCCTCTAATGCTTGTTCACTTCCAAATTGTGCCGTTAAGTTTCTGATATAATCCTCAAGACGTAGCTCCAATTGTTCTTCGCTAATTTCAACAGAATCTATGGCTGCTTGCTCTATGAGAACATATTTATCGATTTGAGATTCAAGGATTTCATACCATACAGACTCATCGAATCTCAATCCGCGTTCACGCGACAACACCTCAGCAACTAGACTATCGATATCAGATTTTAAAATGATGTGATTATTGACTTGTGCAACCACGCGATCCAACACCTTGCTTTGTTGTGCAAAAGCAAAAGACGAAAACGCAAGCGTGATAAGCAGAATATTCAAGATTTTTTTCATTACTGTGTATTTATTTTCGGACGTTGAATCACATTATTTTGCCTGGCATTTACCATTAGGTTTTCTTCCAGAGCTTTGAGTTTACGATTCTTTTTTTGTTGAAGTAACCATTGTTCAATATACGGACGAACAGAAGCAGTATCGAGTACGGAACCACTCTGTAATCGATTTAGAACCCAAAAGAAATGAAACATAGATGTATCTGAGAGTATTTCTGATACCTGACCATTTTTTGCTGTTCTCCAAAATGTACTGAGGTTGGGATAAAGTTTATCCAGATCCTTTATAGAAATGGGTACTTGCTGTTCAAACCACCAATCCGGTCTGGATAATTTAAATTCTTCAATTAAGGATTGATTTTGGTTGGATATAATACGTTCTCGATATGTTTTGATTGTATCAGCATCTGAACTGGTAAAATGATACAAGAGAAGTGATGGTTCTGTGACTTTTATCGATAACGAATTTGACTTTGAAAACTCTTGCCATTCAGCATCTGAAATTGTGATCGTATCAAGTTCGGTCAGATACATTTTGATCACAGCTTCACCCAGTAAAACATCTTGGAAATTATTCAATTCATTTTGAAAATTCTGATGCTGGTGTAAACCTAAACGTTCTGCCTCATTTCTTAGTACAACACGCTTTTCCCAAGCAGATACGTACTCTTGAACTACTCTAGCACTATCTTGTTTAAGTTCTTGCTCAGATAACTCCGTTAAAACGTGACTCAAATAGAGGGTTCGGTTGCCCACTTTTGACAGTATGATATCTGAACTGTTGTTATTCTCAGAACAGGAAATGCTTGTCACTATTAATAAGGCGACAAATAATTGGTTTTTTATAGTGTGCTTAAACGTCACAATCGGAGTAAAAACCCTACTTTAAATTCTCTTGGAAGCCTTTTATGGTATACTTTTCTCTTAGTAAAGCATTCCATTCCATTTCACGAATAGGTTGGTATTCTGAAACGAGTCTAAAATATGCTTCTTCAAATGTCATAGGAACTGGTTGAAGAATTTTTTCCAGATATAGCACATTCTTGGAATTTCTGAAATCAAAAATCTCAGAAAAGGCACCTTCAGAGACATTTTTCAGATAGTTGAATGGTTCATTCGTCAAATCGGATACGATTTCATTCATCAGTGTAAGGTCATCCATAGTATTACGAAGACTTTCTAGTTCGACACCCTGATTAATTTTTTGTTTTGCATCAACTAGAATTGAATCATCTTTTGCCGATAAACGAACGACATTATATCTGGTAGGGAACACGTAGTTTGATGGATTTTGATCAAACATTTCCCGTAATCGTGTTGAATCGTATCGAGCATAATCCCATACAAACTCTTCGGTTAATTTAAAGACGGCTAATCCTTCATGATAGTTATTAATGGTATTTCTATAATCAGGATACTCGCTGTTAGTTAACCGTAATAACTCTTCTTCAACCTTAGCATTACTAAAGGCTTCAAAGAGAAGATCTCCTGTACCAGACCAGACCATTGATGGACTGTTTTCAATGATAAATTCAATAAAATCTCTAATGGTAAAAACATTATTACCAATCTTATACAGTTCTAAATTTAAGATTTCAGTATCAAGCTCAGTTTCTGAAACTTTGGTTGAGTCACGACCATCGCGCAGGCTAATAAATAGGTTATAAGCATCTTTATTTGTAGCCTCACCCGCTCTTTTTCGCACTTCATTCAGTACTAGAGCACGTTGATCTCGAAAATTAGGCTGACTTTTAATCGTAGCTAAAGCCTCATCTCTTTCTTGTTGAATATTGGTAAATGTTCGAACAGAGTCAACTTTTAGAATATGGATACCATACACCGTCTCAACAGGGGGCAGGGGTTTACCTATGTTGTCCTGATCAACACCAAATACTATATCGGTAAAAGAATTATCGTAAGCTCCATAATTGATCCAACCAATTTGTCCATCGTATTCAGCAGATCGTTGATCTTGTGTAAATTGTTGAACTGATGTTTTCCAATCAGCACCATCCCGTAGCTTGTCGTATACGTTTGAGGCAAGAACACGCATACTGTCAACACCTGCATCATCTGTAGCTCTTGCATTAAAGTAAATATGGCTAACAAAACGATCACTTTTTCGCTCTCTGATGTCTTTGACATACAGGATGTGATAACCAAATTGTGTACGAAAAGGCATGGATACTGTACCATTAGATGTAGTAAAGGCAACATCTTCAAACGGTTTGATGGCCCAGCCCGTGGAAAAATACCCTAAGGGACCACCCATACTTCTACCCTCAGATATGGTAGAGTACTCATTGGATAAAACATCAAAGTCTTCGCCATTTAAAAAACGATTACGGGCTTCGATTAATTGACCGTAAGCATAGGAAGTATCTGCCGGACTAGCATCTTCCGGGATAGCAATTAATATATGAGAGGCATTAATTTC
The DNA here is from genome assembly GCA_964640035.1 of uncultured Chitinophagales bacterium. Lineage (GTDB taxonomy): Bacteria > Bacteroidota > Rhodothermia > Balneolales > CAYWCV01 > CAYWCV01. The sequence continues at coordinate 4,460 of CAZXGO010000002.1, read as the reverse complement.
ACGTTTACTCCTAACCAGGTATTCATCAATAAGTTTTTCTACTATTTCATTTTCAAGCCAATAGGGGATGGCATATTGTATTTCATATTGTCTAAGCTCTTTAAGGATCTCATCTGATTCGAAAATACCTTTTTCTTTAGCTTCCAATAATTTAGCTTTATACAATAAATACAGATCTAGAAACTCAGTAAGCTCTTTACTACGCACTGAATCAGGTTTATCAGCTGAAAGATTATTTCTTTCGTATTGGTTAATCAACTCACCTAATGTGACATTTTGTCCACCTACAACCCCGACTATCCGTGTTTCATCTACGGAAGTTTTTGTTTCGGGAACGACCGTTTCAGTAGTGCTACAGGCCAAAATCGACACTGTGAGAAAAATGAAAAGAACGTTAGAAAGATAGCGCATGATGATAATTTTAATGAGAAAAAAGCAGCCTCAAATTTCGGCTAAAATGACGAAATTGGCAAGAAAATTCGGAAATAGTCAGGTCATCTGTTAAAATAACATACCAGCTATAGTAGCTGTCATTAAGTTTGCTAGTGAGCCGGCTAATACAGCTTTAATTCCAAATTTAGCAATATCAGATTTACGAGAAGGAGCTAAGCTACCAATTCCACCAATTTGGATAGCAATAGAAGAGAAATTAGCAAAGCCACACAAGGCGAATGTTGCCATTATTGTTGTTTTGGGATCAAGAGCACCTGCGGCAACAGCTGTTGATAGATCAACATATGCAATGAATTCAGTAAGAACGAGTTTAGTTCCTAGAAAGGTACCAACACTAAGAGCGTCCTGTAATGGTATACCTATGGCAAAAGCAATAGGGGAGAACACATATCCTAATATAGATTGAATGCTTAGTTCGAATCCGGGAATAAAATGATTTAATTGTGTTACCGAGCTTATGTAAGCTAGAATTCCATTTCCCATAGCAAGCAAGGCTATAAAGGCCAATAACATGGCGCCTACATTTAAAGCAAGTTTTAAGCCCTCACCAGCTCCAGATGCTGCAGCGTCAATACCATTTGCGTCAGATTTTTCGATATCTACTTTGACCTGACCTTTTGTGAGAGGCTCTTCAGTTTCAGGTACTAAGATCTTTGCAATGATTAAAGCCGCAGGAGCTGCCATTAGGCTAGCCCCGAGAAGCTGTTCAGCAAACAATAGCCTGGCGGCATCCACAGGAATAGTATTGGCTACAGCATATGAATCACCAAGAATTTGGATATATGCAGCCATAACGCCACCAGCAATTGTAGCCATACCACCGGTCATCACTGCGAGTATCTCAGATTGTGTCATCCGTTCGATGTAGGGTTTAACGACAAGGGGAGCTTCAGTTTGCCCAACAAAAACATTTGCGACTACGGATAGTGATTCGGCACCAGAAGTACCAAGTAGCTTTTGCATCCCAATTGCCATAAGTTTGACAATAAACTGAAGAATACCATAGTGATACAGTAGAGTAGTTAATGATGCAAAAAAGATGATTGTTGGGAGTACCTGAAAAGCAAAGAAGAATCCTAAACTACCCTCTGTTGCAGGACCATTGGCAAGCGAACCAAATACAAACGAAGCTCCAGCTGTAGTGTAATCGATAACCAACACGAAAAAGGATGATATCCATCGAAATAACTCCTTAGGCCAGCCTAGAGGGGAGAACCATTGTTCCAATAGACGACCCTTAAGGATGAAAATGGCCAAAACAAATTGAATCAATAACCCTTTCCCAACAGTCGACCAAGGGATAGCCTTTTTGTTATTACTTAATACCCATGCTAAACCTATAATGGTTAGCATTCCGATTAATCCACGTATGATATCCATGGGATGATTGACTAAGTTTCAGTTTTTTTTACCATTGATCTGGCATTTTCATTTCGTTTTGTAGGTATATCTACAGGAGGTCGAAATGCAGATCTTGACCGAGGTTCATATGCATCGTATTCACCAAGAAGAACTTGAGAATCACTATCGACTACTCTTTGAGAGTAATTTGCGACTCCTCCGGTAACCGTACAAACCGCATGTAGCTTCGTTACATATTCAGCTACTGCCATCAATTGTGGCATGGGTTCAAAAGGCTTACCCATGTAATCCATGTCCAGACCAGCTATGATTATACGTTTTCCATCATTGGCTAGTTTATTTACGACATCCACTAATTGATGATCGAAGAATTGGGCTTCGTCAATACAAATGACATCTGTACTTCCGCTGAGTAGTATAATTTGTTCCGCGGTTTCAACTGGTAAGGCATCTATTGCAGTGTCATTGTGTGATGTTATCTCATTCTCGGCGTATCTATTATCTAACTTTGGCTTGAATAATTGTACGTTTTGTCCAGCAATTAAAGCTCTTCTTGCACGACGTATCATTTCCTCTGTTTTTCCACTAAACATGCCACCGCATACAACTTCAATCCATCCGGTTCCCGGTGTGTGCAGACTGGGTTCGTTTACCATTTATATATTCTTGATCAATTTAGGTTGTGAAGGATAGTCAAATAGAGACTCTTCGTCAAGGAGACGTTATTTAGTGATTGTTCATTTGTTTGTATTGTCTGATCATGTCATAAATCAACCACCCAATTGGAAATGGTGGGAAAACGATACTCAACATAATCTGCCATGGTTTTGGTGTTCTCTGACTGGAATCGGTAAGTCCAGCTATTCCAGCAACCCAAAAAATTAGTAGAATAAATACCGAAAGTGATATCAACAGGGACCCTACGATACCAAACGACTGATATAGATTTTCAAGCATGATAGGTGAGGCAGAAATTGCTTATTTTGAACCACTTACATCTTCAAGATAAGATACTTAACAAGATTTTAAGCTCCCAATAAGGCGGGCAGATGTTTTGCCTTCGTTCATTAACTCATATATAGATGCTTCCCGTAGTTTCAATTGTCGGTAGACCCAATGTCGGTAAATCCACTTTATTCAATAGAATAGTTGGTGAACGTAAAGCCATAGTTCATGATTCTTCAGGCGTTACCCGTGATCGTCATTATGGCGAAGCTTTTTGGAATGGTGTTGATTTCACCTTGATTGATACCGGAGGGTACCTGCCAGATGATGGTGATGCAATTGTAAATGGAATTCGTCAGCAGGTTCGTCTAGCGATTCAGGAATCCGACGTTATTTTACTTGTTGTTGATGTCACGATGGGTATCACAGACTACGATCTGGAAATATGTAAACTTCTTCGGGAACAAGACAAACCCGTTATAATTATCGTTAATAAATCCGATAATGAGGAGCGGATATGGGAAGCACCACTCTTTTATAGCCTGGGATTTGATGAGCTTTTTGCCATATCATCCATATCTGGTTTAGGTACAGGCGACATGCTAGATAGGGTTTTAGAGTTATTTCCAAACGAAAAAGTAGAAACAGAACACAGTGATGTCCCAAAAATCGCAGTTGTTGGTCGCCCAAATGTGGGAAAAAGTAGTTTAGTCAACGCACTTTTGAATCACGAAAGAAGTATTGTTACTGATATTGCAGGTACAACGAGAGATTCTATAAATAGCCCACTACATTTTGATAGCAAAGAGTACATCCTAGTGGATACTGCTGGTCTAAGAAAAAAAGCAAAAGTGAATGAAGACATCGAGTTTTACAGTACTATTCGTACCCATAAAGCAATTCGTGAAGCAGATATCGTTGTTTTATTAATTGATGCTACCCAAGGTCTTGAATCTCAAGAGACTCGAATTTTACAAGAAGCAGAACAATTCAACAAAGGGATCATTATTGCTCTAAATAAATGGGATCTAATTGAGAAGGAAACCAATACCCTGAAGGAATTCGAGGAAAACATTCGAACAAAAATCCCTTCTCTAAGCTATATACCTATTGTTTCCATTTCTGCGAGCACACGTCAACGTCTTAATAGGCTAATGGAAATAGTAGAAGAGGTAATTGATGAGCGAAAAAAAAAGATATCCACTTCTGTACTCAACCAATTTATTGAAAAAGTGACTACTCAATTAAAACCTCCGGCCGTTCGAGGAGTACCACTCAATATCAAATATGGCACAATGGTTAAAACGAATCCCCCGGTATTTAGCTTCTTTATGAACAGACCGAGCGATCTTCCAGCAAATTATCGTAAATATCTTGAATCACAGATTAGAAAGGATTTCGGTTTTACTGGTGTACCAATTACGATGGTATTCAAGGCAAAATAAGCTCTAATTCCCTTGTCATTTAATGGATACATTATTGAAGATGACAAGCTAAAAGGGTATTTTAGATATCTGTGATCTAACATCAACCTCAAAATAAACCGCTGGCATGTCCGATCGTCTAGATCTACCCAAACTTAATGCCCAAAATAAAGATTATAAAAATGAGAGAAATCTCACGTTTATGGAGCGTCTTTATTTACCAGAGATATTTAAAGGAATGTGGTATTCCTTCAAGCAGATGTTTCAACCCACGGT
>CAZXGO010000001.1:31754-87511 GCA_964640035.1 uncultured Chitinophagales bacterium | reverse complement strand
GGAATACCCCACTTGCAGAGAAAATTCTAACCCTGCAATTCGTAGGAAGCTTCCTGATTTCAATGCGTCGTTCCCCACGACCGGATAAAAATGGTCTCGATTCCGTGATTGTTGCAGCGATATAAGGATTGGGTACTACTGTGATCTCATCTAAAACCGCTTTGTCAGGGCTTTCAATGATTTTTGTGGAAACAACCTTCAAACTATACTCATCCCTTACACCAAAGGGTTTCTGAGTCCGGAATACAAAACGATCTCCAGCCTGAGGTAATACAGCTCGGGATACTGGTAGCTCGTTTCCATTCGCATCAACAGGTTGGTTGATCGAGATCTTCCAACTCAAGGTATAGCGGAAGTCAGTGTCACGGTTTTTAAAGGCTAGATCAATGTTTTCACCAATATCAAGTCTGCCATTCGTCGATTGTGGTAGCTCATTGATGATGAAATTAACGTTAGCACCTGTTCCTTCTTCGTACACTTTAAAATTCACAGGTCGCGTAAAAAGGCCTGTATTGTTGATGAAGGCGGTATCCAAAATGGCACCTTGATCTCCAAAATCGACAACTACGTTTATGGGCCAAAGTGGCGGCTTAGGTACCAGGGTAGTAGGAAGTGGAGCTTGAACTGCCGTTCGGACATTCGTTTTGCTTGAAGATGTAAATCTAGAGTTTTGTTGAGCAAATGTTTGTGTAGGAAAGGCATTGTTGAATACAAGTAAGAAACCTTCATCAAAGATTTCAGCAGTCCAGTTGGTGACATAGGTTCCGTCGGGATTTTTTGGTACGGGCACCTTATTTGAGACCGTTCTGCCCGCTTTATCTTTGATTGAATATGTTTTTGTGCCGTATTCAACTGAGGAAGCGATAGGCTCTTGTTCAAAGGTGATGGTGTACTCTGTGTCCAAAAAGGCACGTTCATTAATTGGGAAAGCCTGTAATAAAGCCGTTGCATCACCCTTTGTGCGGGGTACTCTGTTTTGGGAATCTACGGTTAAAGTACCTAATATCTCATCCGAAGCCTGACTATTTGGACGAACCGAAACAGTATTCACGTCGTAGCGCGTTACCACACCCTGGGTCACGGTGATGCTTCCCGGTGATTCGGATGGTGATATCGGGAATAGAAACTTGGAGTCGGATATACCCAGATCAAAATACGAATCTACATAACCGGCATCGTACGAAAGCACTGCATAATAATAGACTCTTCCGTTAATGACATCCGTGTCGATGAAGGAATGCTGGAGTCCGGTATCATCACCCATAAAGAAGTGTACACCATTAGGTAATCCAATTTCCTCCCCAAATTGAAGTTTATGATACCCTTTTAGGCCATTCACCTTATCAAATTGGGCAGTGGATCGCTTATAGACTGCATTTCCGTAAGAATCTGTGATATCTTGGGCATCATTGAACTGAGGATCCGTTGATTTGATGATTCGATACCCTTCAAAATCGAAACCGTAAATAGGGTCTCTGGAGAATTCAGCAAGATTATCCCAAATTAGGGTGACCTTACCATTTCCTGGGATCGCCTTAAGTTTAGGCTGACGTGGTGGTCTGGCAAAACGATAGTCAGAATCATAAATCCGCTGCGCTACCTGGGAAGAGCGGAATAATGCCTGGCGATTTGCACCAAACACAAAGCAGGTTGAAAATCGCTCCGTACGATCTGGTCTGAGCCTAAAAGGACCAGAGGCAAATATCCAGATCTGGTTTACACCTTGTGCTGGAATATCAAAGAAGCCTGGCTGCATTTTTGGCCACATGGCCGGTTCATTGTGAATATTCACTGATCCAAACAAAGGCGCATTAAAGGAGGTTAACCCGACCTGATCTGATTCATCGTTATCAAGACGTCCAAAGTTTGGCTCCCCCTGATCAGGACGCCCATTCCCTTCTGTTCCATCGGAGTCTGGACCAGGATATCCTTCCATACCTGGACCAATGCCATCAGCACCGACATCATCAATTAAGGGATTCCAATCACCATCCTCATCCCCTGACCAGTGTTCTTTAGGTTCACCATAAATACCGACGGGGCCAAATATGAGTTGCCCAGCAGGGTTATCTCGGCTTTCATCCACAATGCCGTCATTATCATTATCGATCAGATCATCAGAAATACCGGGGCTTTCAAGGAATTTCCACCCGATATAACCGGGTGGAATATCCCTGAATTGACCCCATGTACCAACCCCCGAAAGGGCCCAACCAAAAACGATGTCCTGAGAAATATCGAAGTCAGCGGCATCATCTGTAGATCCCGACCCAGCTGGGTTAACATCGGTGTACCCCCCAAAATAGATCGGATTGTTCGCATTCGAATTATTATAGATAACGTCTCCTATATTGGAAACTTCATATTGCATGAATAAAATATCTTTAGCCAAGGCCTGGGTCCATTGAAAAATTCGAACCCTAATTTGAAGACCCAAGCCACCTGCTTTGGTATCTCTTGCCAAAGGACTAAACTTATATTCTGTATTTGAGAGATCATCCATCACATAAAAGATCTCCTGGTCTGCATTGAATTGATTTAATCCAAAGTAACCGTTCCATTGACCATCCCATTGTGTTGGACGATCGGGCCATCTTCTTGGCCATGACTCTTGATTGAGCGAATTTGCTATTTCAGGGTTTTCAACATTCCTATTCAGATAATCGGGTAGAGGTTGAAATTTCCATTCTGTGTTGGTTACTGGATCAACATCAATTTGAGCGCTATCTCCGTATCCATCGCTGACGAGCTCTACCAACTTACCATCTTTATCGTTAACTCGTGTAGCCACCAAGCCTGTCATTTCGTGTAGGTGACCATGCCCTGTTCCTTTTGGCCACACTCCAGCTTGATTGATACTAAAATTTCCACGACCTACCGTACCCCAATTTGTCACGATGGTTTCAACCTGGTTACCATTCGCATTAAAACTTGTACGCCAGGAACGCGTTCCTTTCTGAGGATCAACAAATACCCCTGATGAATTATTTTGGGCCAGTAATTCCAATGTTGGAACCTGGAGCAGGATCAATGATCCTAAGATAATCCAAAAAGTTTGAACCTTATATCTCATAACGATGTCTTAAATCAATATCTGTAGTCCAAGTCTCACTAAGCGTGGATTTGGGTGTACTGCCGGATTATTACGGTATTCTTCCAGGCTATTAATGACATTTTTACCGCTTTGGTTATGTGCTTCCACATCCCTAATGTATAGACGAGCACGTCTATCCTGACGATAGAAATCGAGAATATTCTCTCCGAATACATACACCTGACCTTTGAATCCATTCACATTAAAGTTTCGGGCTAATCGAAGATCAACTTCAAATTCGGGCTCAAAACGCGCTTCATTTCTAAGCTCAGAGAGTGGTTGTCTTTGGAGATCGCTTGGAGTAAATGGATAACCCGTTCCATATCGACCAATTAATCCTGCATTAAACAGACCTTTTTGATAGGTGATGTTTCCACCAACATTATGTCTTTGGTCCCAGGAAAGTGGAATCAATACCCTGGTGGCCTCATTGTTGGCCTGAGCATCAAAAAATGCCTGCTTGGGATCGCTGCCATTTCCTCTGGCGGATTGATATGTATAGTTAATAGAGCCACGTACACCAATATTCGTTCTTATCGACCAGGCCAAGCTTATTCCGCGAACACTTCCAAAGTCAGCATTTTCATAACGTCCCCAGCTATCTCCACCTGTTCTTGAGGCATACAAACCTGTTCCAAGGAGATTTCGGATATCACGGTAGTATGCCGTCAAATCAATCGCCGTGAACAGACCTAATTCCTGCTGAAGACCAATTTCGTAGGTTGTTGACCGCTGAGCTTCAAGATTGGCATTTCCAATGTACTGACTGAAATTACTTGCAGTGACCTCAAACTCAGGATTTTCGTAGAGTCGTGCAAATTCTGGAATCTGAAAGAATTGACCGTACGAAGCATGGATGACCCCTGAAGATGAGATTGGGAAGGCAAAACCTATACGTGGGCTAAACTGATATTTTGCGGCTGCCGGTTTATAAGCCTCCTCGTATGGAAGCCCACGCGTGTTACCCGGATCTCTTAAATCGACAGGTATATCACTGTTAGCGTTAAAGTAATCGAATCGAACACCTACATTGATGATGAGATCTCTGATCTCAATCTTGTCCTGCAAAAATGCAGCAAACTCGTATGGACTTTTTGAATAGGTATTGTGAAATCTTGACTCAAGCGGTGGAATTTCACGTTCTAATCCATTCTGACGTCTTGCCTGAATAAAGAAATCGCGTTGGTAGAGGTCATTAACTCTGAATTCAATACCTGTTTTTACCAGATGATAGGTATTCATTTGACGCGAAATGTCAAAGCGGGCAGCGAGCGTGGTACTTTTTCTTTTAAAATGGTAATTATTCACCCCACCGGTATTGAAAACATCACTAGGTTGCTGATTTCTGCCTTCAATAAATTTGTAGCGCTCATCAAATGGATCTTCATACACAAACTGTCTCGAATTCGTAGTGTATGCCGTCAACCTTAGGTTATAGAAGGTTCGGTTATCCAAGACGTGATTCAATGTAATGAGATGATTGTACGATTCTGAGCGTGTCGTTGGCCGATAATCCGGATTATAACGGTAGAGGTGACTATAACTTTGAGATTTTCCGAAAGAGCGAGTAGCGGAGTATGTGAGTTTTATATCTTTAGTAAGTCGCCAAGTAAGCTTGGCCAAAGCTGAATTACTTGTCGACACGCTCATGGGTACATAGGAAGAATCACCCGTTGACTCGATGATCCAGCTGGATGGATCATTTGATGAAAAAACAGAGCTATCGGAGGGAGAAAAAATTCGTTGACCGAATAAATACCCTTGAGAATCCGTGAATCGGGCATTCGTAAAAAAGAAAAGCTTGTCTTTGATAAGTGGCCCAGAAAAGGTTCCATCATAGACCTGCTGACCATACGGTTTGGCGTTGTCAATGTTGTAAAAAATGTCTTTCCGTCCGGTAAAATATCCCCCAACACTTGCATTTACTGAGCCTGTGAATCGATCTCCACCATCTTTAGTTACAATATTGATAATTCCACTATTCGCTTGACCGTATTCAGCGTTGAAGGTTCCACTGATCACCTCGATCTCCTGAATCGATTCATTTTGAACAGGAATCGCCAAACCATTACTGAATGGGTTTGTAACCGCAACACCATCCACATAATATTTAATCTCTGTTGATCTGCCTCCGCGAATGTGAAGCGATCCACCTGCACCTGTATTTACCCCTGCTTGTAAGGTTACGGTCTTCAAAAAACTGTCGGTTGGTAGCACCTTTAGTTCATCACCAGTAATTTTCGCTGATGCTGAGGTCTGATCTCTGGTGATCATACTTGCTTCGGCCGATACAACCACCTCACCCAAGCTCAAATTAGCGTCTTTCAACTTCATATCGACCGTTGTTGTGCGGTCAACTTGAACCCTTACGTCTGTTACTCGAACCGTCTCATAACCAATAATCGAAAAGACCAGGGTATATGATCCTGGTGAGACATTCAGAATAAAATAATCACCCTTAGTATCGGTAGACGACCCCCTGGTGGTTCCTTCTAACACAACATTCACACCTGGCAGTGGCAGACCCTGTAAATCCGTCACCTTTCCGGCAATTTTGCCTGTTGTTTGAGCTGCAACCTGGGTGACTCCTATAACGATAAAAAACAGGAGGCCAAGAAAAATGAGGCCACCCATCGATTGAAATAATCGTGACTGAATCGTATGCGCTAAAACCATGTGAAGTCGACTTTAAAACATCTTTGAGACCGTAATAGTATCCAAAAACTCAGTCACAAAGATCGTAATTATGTACATTATGACTGTTGTGGATTTATATACGTATATTATATTATTTGCATCGCTACAAGTCAATGGCTAGGCCAAATAAAATTCAAAAAGCGCTTTTTTTATTTTGATGTCAAATCGAAAAAAACTACACTTGCTATGTATATGTCCCTCATGAACAAATAACATATCCAATAAACTTATTATACATAATTATGTACATTATGTACATGTTTAAGTAAACAGACATCCTTAGAAAAACAACGTATCTTAGCCCGATCATTTCAGACAAGAACATGCAAGAACCAAAAACCCCTGTTGCTTTTGTTGTTTCGCACTCCCATTGGGATCGAGCTTGGTACCTACCCTTTGAAACCTACAGACATCGATTAGTGAGGATGATGGATAGGATCCTGGATTTACTGGAATCCAATCCTATGTACTCATCCTTTATGTTTGACGGGCAGACCATTCTCATTGAAGATTATCTGGGTGTTCGACCCGAGGCCTCAGAACGCCTTAAACGACTGATCATCGACAAAAGACTGGTGATTGGTCCATGGTATATCCTGCCCGATCTTTTTCTCATTAGTGGCGAATCCGTAATACGAAATCTTCAAACCGGGTTTTCTGATGGACAAAAATGGGGTAATCTTCTACATGTGGGGTATGTACCCGATCCATTTGGACACTTTGCGCAGCTTCCACAGCTTTTAAAACAAATGGGGCTGGATACCTTTATGTTCATGAGGGGGATGCCAGAGCATCAGTTTGATCGATTGGGTACAATTTTTTCCTGGGAAGCTCCGGATGGAAGCAGCGTTCTGTCTACCTATATGATTGACGGGTATTTTAATGCCTCAGCACTGGGATATCCCTCTATTTACGGACGTTTTGAAGGACTAAAACCAGATATTAACCTTGCAGAAGAACGCGTTAGAACGAGTATCGATACCTATTCCAAACATCAACAGGAACCATGGTTCGTACTCTTTAATGGTATGGATCACATGCCAGAACAAGCAGAACTCCCAGAAATTATTCGAGCGCTTGAATCCAGGAATCTACCTTTTCGCATTCAACATGCCGACCTAAATACGTACAATACGCTGATTCAATCATATGAGCGTAATCATGAGATTTACACTGGCGACCTTGATGGAAATGCTCATCACCCTATTTTAAAAAGCGTCTGGTCAACACGTATATATCTGAAGCAAGAAAATCATAGACTAGAATCATTGATTACGGGTACGCTTGAACCCATGATGGTGATGGCATCCGAACAGAATCTGGTCACATTTGATCAAAATCTGGTTGACAAAATTTGGCGAAAGCTGATGAAGAATCACCCCCACGATGACATTTGTGGATGCAGTGTTGATGATGTCCATTTTGATAATGAATCCCGCTTTAAACAAGTCGATCACATGACTGAGGTCGTGCTGACAGAGATTCATGAACAGATGTTGATTCGGGGTATCAAACACCCACATAGTGGAACTGGCTTACAGGGTGAACGCTGTTTCGTCATGGCTCAGAATCCACACCCATTTGAAGTCACATCCTGGATTACCGCTGAACTCTTCTTTCCTAATCCAGAAGGTGAAAACGGTGCACCGCCTCCAATGATGTCTTTGGAGGCCTTCGATGGAAGTGGTCTAAAACTGGACTTGATAACTCTTTCATCACAGGCACCTGTAATGAAAAATCAGTTCCTGGGTGGTACCTGGGGAAGAACTTACGCTGTACGTATTCGGGTAAGGGTTCCAGCATGTGGTTATACCATCATTCATTGTGGATACTCGGATCAAAAACAGCTATCTGATAAATTGAAGACATCGTCTTCGGCCGACTCGCCGTGGATGAATGCCATCCTCGAATGGAGACCAGACCACGGAGACACCTATACCTATGGCCCAGATCCAGAGAATAAGGTTTGGGAAAGCGCTGCTTCGTTCGATTCAGGCAAAAACCAGCTCACATGGAAAGTAACGGTAGATGATGCGTCGAATGATCACCATGAGCTGCAGGTAGCTGGCTATATTGATCAAAGCTCTGAAGCCATCACCATTCAATACACAAATTCCTTGAAAAACGGCAGACTGCGTTTGTTGCTACCACTTGAAGAGTCTGTTGATTCGGCTATTGCAGATGCACACTTTCGATTAGCGGAACATGAGTTTAAGCCTGTTCGAACACCTGAATCGGACCCTGAGCGATGGAATGCCTACCCCGGCGAACTCGATTATGGTACACAATTCATGAGAGATGGGGTGATTGTTCCGCGTAAAAATGCACCTTCTCTTTGGCTCTCAAGCCGCGGCAACCATGAGTACGAAATTATTCAAGATCCACGGCACGGTTCTTGCCTGGCGGTCACGCTACACCGTTCCGTTGGGATGTTGAGTGTTGGCGGTGGAAGAATACGTCGGGTTCAAGCGGGTCCATCAGTACCCGTACCTGGAGCACAGTGTTTGAGAGAGATCAATATCAGGCTTGCACTAGGAACAAGCCGTGATCCCGTACCGGTCATCCTCCGCAAAATCAAAGAGTATGCCCAACCGCTTCAAGCCAGAACGCTTCCCTGGCTACCATTTGTGCCCAAAACAGGATCGTTTCCTGCTCAGGAATCAATGTTAAGTATCGACAATGCCTCCATAGTGCTATCGGCTTTCAAGATGCATTCAGATGGGAAAACATGGGTTATCAGACTTTACTCAACGAGCGAAAAGACAGAAAAAGCTACCCTAATCCTTCCCAAAAATAAATCCGTACTAGGCATCAGTGACCTGACCGAGGTCTGGAATGAGCACGCCATTTCGAACATTCAAGATGGGCACATCACGATAGAGATGCCACCATATCGCATAATGACGCTATTGGTACGATGAAAAAGAGCTTTTGGATCTGGATACCTTTGTTTATAGCAGCTTGCTCTACGCCTGAAAACGAGTCAGCTGTTCCTACCATTGCCAGCTGGAATGGCATCAGTATCGACAGCCAATCTTTTGAAGAGGAATACATAGGTTTTGCCTCTGTAGCACCGATTCAAGATAGCTTTGACTCACGCAAAAACTACGCCATAGGCATGCTTGAGAGAAAGATCATTACAGAAATTGGCCAGGTATCCTCTCTCGATACGCTGAAAGAAGTCAAGCTGGATATTCGTCGGAAATGGGAAGCCGCCCTTCGTCGTGTCTGGCTGGAGAAAATAGCTGAACCCAAACTAAAAACCCCCACTGAAGAAGATATACGTCAGGCTTTTAGTCGTTCAAACACTCGTCTGATCCTTGAACAAATCTATGCACGTTCAGAAACTGACATTCGTGAATACGAACGCCGATTACGTCAAGGGGAGAGCTTCGAACAGGTAGCGCAGGAAAGCATGATAAAGGCTGGTGTTCCGGATAGCTCGTATAAAATGGGATGGGTTCAGTTTGAAATGATGGACGAAGCACCAGAGGCAGTTGCGTTCGGCCTGAGTGTGACAGGAGAGATCAGTAAACCTATAGCTTCTCTGCGTGGTTGGCACATCTTTCGTTTAGTGCAACGTGAAGAGACATTCTTTGCTGATGGTACGAGCTATGCAAATGCACGTGAGAATCTTGCCTTTAAAATCTATCAACGACGACTTGAGGAAATCATTGTTCCGTTTACTGATTCCCTGATGACCTCACACTCCTTGACAACCTACATGGATCGATTGAGGCAAACTTGGTTTGAATTAATGCCCCTGATTCCAAATAGAGCTGGGTTCATGGAAATGGTGACGATGAATAAAGCCTTCATGGAATTACGTCCTACATCGCTCGATCGCTCTACTCCACTAGCACTTGTTGATGGCAAACCCTTCACCTTTGGTCAATTCCTCGACAGGCTTCCCGATATTCCTCTTGAGATGCTGCAACCCAATCTTCGTGGCGCTCTGGAAATCGCCATTCGCGATTCGGTATTGGCAGCTCGTGCTCAGGCAGATGGTATGGCTCGTCATCCAGACGTTCTACTGGCAGAGGGTATGGCACGAAATACTGCCTTGTATTACGCAACATTGAGAGCAGCGGCAGATACCATGAATATCGAAACTCAAATGGACACCTGGTACGAACGCTGGAAATCCTCACAATATATCGATCTGGTTCGCTCAGACGTACGATATCATCTTTTTGCCGACAGTAGCCAGGCCTGGAACGTTATTCGAAGCTATCAAGCCTCCGCAGATTGGGATAGGGCTCTTCAAGAGTCAGCTGAATATTGGGATGTATACGAGACCACCATTTCAAATGAGTCAAAAAGTGGTCTTCCTGAGCATACGCTTCCGATACCATCTGAAACCACTCAACGAATGCTTTCCGGCCCGTGGCCACGAGAAGGCAAATGGGCGCTGATTGAGGCCCTGGGCAGAGAGACCATATCCAAACCTATTGAAGCTGTTTCGACAGAGTTAAAACAAACTATGCTCGAGCGATTACCTGAAGTTGTGCACCAAACACTTTTACCGAAAAACTATCGCCGTGAAGATGTCGTAATAAACGAGAAGGTACTGAAATCACTGCTGCAGTTTTAGATTCTTAGGACTCTTTTAAAATTTTTCGACACAACCAAAGTGCCCTGGGGACATGAAAACAGCCTTTATATGGACCTCCTTTAAAGCGATGCGTTACTTCTCCGCGTCGATTTAGATAACCAAACCATTCCCCGTATGTTGAATCGGGAAAATGAGCAAAGGTCCATTCAAAAGTACGATCGAATCGGTCTAAATCTTCTTCAGCTCCTGTAATGCGATAATTAAGCAGATGGGCATACATAGCTTCGCAATGGGGCCACCATAACTTCATATCCCATTCAAGCTGAGTTGGAGTGAAACCCTCAGCATCGAGGAAGTAAAAAATCCCACCATATTCCGAATCCCAACCTTTATCGAACGACCATCGCACCATATTTATGGCGACTTCACTTAACTTTGGTCGCTGTAAACGCTGGGCCCAATGTTGTAAAAACCATCCAGCTTCTATGGCATGCCCCGGATTAAGCAAACGACCATCATAACCTTCAAGAGCTTCACCTGATGGGGATACTGTTTCGTAAACAACTTGCTTTTCGTGATCGACGTGAAGCAACATTCTTCGGATACATTCCTCAATTTCGGTGCTGTATTCTGACCATTCTTCACCAGCCACTTCTTCAATGAGATTCAACAAAATCATGGGAATAGCAAGGCTCTGAGCAGGTGGGTTCCCTTCATAAGATAGTTGACCCACTTTACTTAGATCGCTCGACCACTCCCAGACAAGATCAAATTCCTGCTTTGCGCGTTGCATATAGCTATCGTCGCCCGTTGCTCGCGAAAATTCCGCCATCGCCATGATCCAAAAGCATTCAGAAAATATTTTTCGCTGAATCGACATTGGTTTCCCATCCTCGGTCATCGAAAAATAGACTCTTCCATCCGACCTTATAGCATGCTTCATTAGAAAGTCAGCCCCCAAACGGGCCATCTTCAACCATTCTGGTCGTTGCTCTACACTGGTATACAACTTTGAAAACATCCAGGTTTCGCGTCCCTGTAACCATATGTGTTTGCGCCGATCAAATAGTGAACCATCCTGATCCAAACAGTTATAGAATCCTCCGTTTTGGTGATCAGGCGAATATTTTTCCCAAAAAGGAATAACCGACCCGAGCAACTCCTGGTCAAATCTATCAAATAACTCGGCCGCGTTAGGATGTTGATAAGGATACATTTGGCTATCAGCTTAGTTCTTGTTCTTTTAACCACTCAGCGTATCGCTGATATAAATTTCTTGCTGATGGATAACATGAATTTGGACTCATGAAGTGCGAGAATTCAAAGGTTATGAGTTTTTCCACCGCTGCTTCATGAGCTCTCTCCATTTTAAATCGCAACTTATTGAAGGGGATGGGTGGAAATTTGATAGGCATATCACGATCAAACGACTCCACATTACTCCAGGAACGAATACTATATTTTCGGGCAAGCTCACAGTTTACCTGCAGGTAATCATCTAGTTCATCATACCCAACCTGTCCATCTTGAAAGGCAACAATATCAACGAGCCCAGAAATTCTGGCAAAAACCTGTTCCCACTCTTTTTCATGCTGTTTTAGCCCTATAGCCTCTTGCCCAAATTGCTTTTTCCCACGTACATATGGTGAAATCAGAATGGGAATAGGCTTTAAGCTACGCAGATGATGACTGAGGTCCTCATATACTCGCATGATACCATCATCAAAGGCATTGATTTCGTGGGAGATATACCATCCTTTGAACGCTGGATGGTGGCCATATTTTTCGACTACCTCCTCGCAAAAAGCCATATTGATATCACGTTCTTTTTCGACCTGTCCGTTATGCCAGTATTCTCCTGAATCGTAGGTACCAAAGTAGAAATCCATCCCACATCGATGAGCATTTCGCAGAAATAGGTCCACCAAATCATGATAAACGGGGAAAATCCCCATATGCTTGCTCAAAACCTTCGATTGAAAGGTAACAGTACGACGATAACCAGCACGAATAAGAATGACCGTGTCGATACCAACCGCTTTCATAGCATCAAAATCGGCCGCCCATTCTTTTTCACCCCAGTTCTGAGCCGGAATATCGTGAGTAATTTCATCCAGAAATGTTCCAGTGATGCGAATCATGGGTTCGGATTAAATAATAATTGAGTTAGGATGTAGAATTCGGATATCGAAGTTACCACTCAGGTACCATCTGGCCAACATATGCTGCTTGTGCACCTGCTAAAAGAGCTTCACCCTCTGGTTCCGCCAGCAACCAAGTAAAGTATCGCCATCCGAACTGCAACTCCGTTGGTTACCTGATCTAAAATGATACTTCGATCTGAGTCGGCAACTTCACTTTCGAGCTCGACACCTCTGTTTATAGGCCCAGGATGCATAATTTTAAAGTGAGGATACTTCTCCAAATGAACCCTTTTGATTCCAAACTCCTCATGATACTCACGTAAACTGGGAAATAGAGCAGTACCTTCATCCTGACGTTCCATCTGGATACGCAAGGCCATTGCAACATCACACCATGCGAGCGTTTCCTCCAGATTGTGCGATACATCTACCCCCAAAAGACGTACATCTCTGGGCATCATTGTTGGCGGTCCACATAACACCACCTTCGCCCCGAGTTTGAGCATCCCTATCACATTCGAACGCACCACACGACTATGTGAGATGTCACCGATGATCGCAATCTTGAGCCCATCCAGGCGCTCTTGATTCGAAAAATGCTGCCTGATACTAAATAAATCGAGTAGGGCTTGCGTAGGGTGTTCATGAGCTCCATCACCCGCATTAATGATACTTGCATCCACACAACGGGTTAAGAAATGAGGTACTCCGGGACTTTCATGACGAACAACCACCATATCGATCTTCATAGATTCAATATTCCGAATTGTATCTTTGAGCGACTCCCCTTTTTTGCTTGATGAGGATGAGGCTGAAAAATTGACCACATCCGCGCTCATCCTGCGCTGGGCCAACTCAAAAGAAATTCGGGTGCGGGTGCTGTTTTCGTAAAACAGATTTACGATGGTCTTGTCTCTTAAACTTGGAATTTTAGGGATTGGACGATCGAGAATCTCACGGAAGTATCGCGCCTGATCCAATACATACATTATATCTTCGGCAGAGTAATCAGCCAATCCTAACAGATGACGATGAGTAAAGATGTAGTCATCCCTTAGCTCACTCATGCATGCCCTCCCGATTCACAAGATACACTCCCATTTCAGGATCATTAGGATCTAAACGCACCTGGATCTCTTCCTGTGCATGTGTTGGAATGACCTTTCCGATATAATCAGCTGTTACAGGTAGTTCCCGATGGCCCCTGTCGATGAGGCAACAACAGGTAATTGTGGCTGGACGACCAAAATGCATCAGTGCATCCATAGCCGAGCGGATTGTTCTACCCGTGTATAACACATCATCGACAAGAATGATGTGTTTCCCGAAGATATCAAAAGGAATATCGGTGATGTGCACCTCCGGAATCTTCATCCGGGTGCGAAAATCATCTCTATAAAAGGTGACATCCAGCACACCAGAAGTTAATGGGTTACCATAAAAATGCTGGATATATGCGTTAATAGCTTGGGCGATGAAAATCCCACGAGGTTGCATTCCAATGATGGCAACCTGATCCGGATCATCATGTGGCTCCATAAATTGATGAGCCAAGCGCATATAGGTGCGCTGAAGGTCATCATTGGAGAGGATCCGAATAGGAGTCAATGTAGGAACTCTGGGTGATGGTGCCGGATTGCAGCGCCAATTTATGCAAAGCATATGACAAGCTCAATGATTGATGCAAACTTGTGATCCGAAGATATTGTCTCTATTTTGAACAGATACCTATCATTGATCATGAACAAAGCTTTTTTTCTCGATAGAGATGGTACTCTAAATGTTGATTTCAATTATGTTCACCTATCCTCACAATGGCAATGGTGTGAACGTGCCGTAGAAAGTATTCGATGGATGAATCAACATGGATGGCTGACGATTGTAGTAACCAATCAGTCTGGTATATCCCGGGGTACATTTACGCTCGAGCAGGTGCATGAACTCCATCATTGGGTTGACGCTGAACTTGAAAAGGCAGATGCATATATCGACCGATGGATGATTGCACCGTATCACCCCGATTTCCATGATGGACAAGATCCTGAGCTCTTGAAATTTCGTAAACCAGGAACCGGTATGTTTGAGGCGGCCATAAATGCATTCAATATCGATGTTCAACAATCGATCATGGTAGGAGATAAAATATCAGACCTGGAACCAGCGGTTGCATTGGGAATACGTCCCTTTTTTGTACGATCCGTTCATGAAATGAACCAGGATCGCGAATGGCTGCTTCATCATAACATCCCTGTTGTCGATAACCTGGGAGAGGTTATCGATAGAATTACATCAGAATCTTAACTTTCGGCCTACCGATTGACTACCCCAAAAATGAAATACCATACTCATCCTACAGTACTGCTTGTATACACATTGATCTTCCTTAACCTGAGTTGTGGTGAAAACCGCGTAGCCGAGGCACACCGCAAGCAAATGGAAGCTGCAGCTGCCGATACCATTTTATCAGCCTCAGAAAAAGCAGCCATTGAAGCAAATAAACTCAAAAATGAAGCCATGGATCTGGTGATGGCCTCAAAACCCGATCAAGCTGCTGTAGTACTAAAAAAAGCTATTGAGCTAGACCCCACTCAACACAACCTTTACTATCAACGTGGATTGGCCCTTATCGATGCCGGGAAACCCCAAGAAGCATACAATGACCTAACAAAGGCCATTCAGTTAAATCCACGACATGCAAACACCTTGAAAGCCCGGGGACACGCAAGTCTGAATATGGGGAATTATGACAATGCTATCGATGACCTAAACCTAGCCCTCGAAATAACCCCTCGGGATGCACAGGCCTACGTTCACCGAGCAAGAGCACGTTTTGGTAAAGGACAACGTAACAGTGGATGCAGTGATCTGAAAAAAGCCGATTACCTACGAACTGTTAATGTCGATGATCTGCTAAAGGAACATTGCGGAGAGTAGTCAAGCCTAGAAAGCTCAACCTATTAACTCATGCTGGGTTGGCGGTCTTTGGTGACATCCATAATGGCTCCAGATACCGATAATACATCCCCTGTGCGAGGATCAATAACAGGCTTGCCATAGTCTATAACCTTGATAAAGCCTCCTTGAGCATGGACCATTCTATATTCCGCAACCCGGCTTTTACCCGTAAATACTGCTCGGAGATGATTTTCAAATACGGAGATATCGTCTGGGTGGATTAATCGAAGCCAGGCGGAAGCTTCAAGAATAGATTCCGTATCATGACCCGTAACTTTACTAAACGAATCAGATACCCACTCGCAAGTCACTGATCCATCAGTACGTGTCTTAAGATTGTAGGTAAAATCAGAATTCTTTTCTACAAGACTACTAAAGTTACTATTTCGTTTGCTTAGCGTCTTCACAATGCGCTTCTGAAGACTTAGATTTTGAATACTGGCTCGAACGAGTCTGCCTTCTGTTAATTCATGAAAATGACACTTGATTTCAACTTGTATCGGAATCCCTGACTTGTGGATGAGTACGGTTTTGATGCGACTTGTATCCATTTCGCCCGGTATATCCATTGATGCCAGCTGGGCTTTGAGCGAATGAGCATGTCGCTGGTTAATTAAATCCCATATCGACATCTTGGATAACTCTTCTTTTGCAAAGCCTGTAAGCGCCCGGAAAGCTTTGTTTGCATAAATCACGTGTCCGCTGGGGTCAAAATCAATTAAGGTACGCTTCGAAAGCTCATCCATGGAATCAAAATGTGCATCTTGCTCCACATACATTGCCTCAGCACGTTTTTTTGTCGTGATATCGTGCTGGTAGGAAACCCAATAACATAACTCGCCCTGCTCATCATAAATCGGATGAATATCCCACTGATTAATAAATTCAGAGCCATCTTTTCGATAATTGACCGCCTGACCAAAAAAGGAGTGTCCTTCTAAAAGTGATTGTTTGAGATGCTCCAGCGTACCCTTATCTGTTTTAGGTCCTTGCAAAAGACGGGGGGTTTTTCCAATGACTTCTTCCCGAGTGTATCCGGTCATTTTTGTAAAACCTTCATTCACGTAGACAATCTTCGGACCACCATCAGCCAGTTCCAGATCCGTAATCAAAATCGAATCATAATCGTTTTTAATTGCTTGTTCGAGCAGCCAAAGATTTTTCTGAGTGTGCTCAAGTTTGGAACTCAACTGATCAAAGATGATCAGTAATTCGTTAAATGCAGCTTCATCTTTAGCGGTTGACTTTAGAAGCTGCTTCAGCTCATCTGACATGGTAGTGGTTTGAAGATAATGAAGTGAATGTGAACCCTGTAATTTATACCAAAAGAATAAAAGGTGCATGTGCTCCCAAAAGTTCCCAAAGGTTCCATTTTGGATAATTTTTTATGTTTACTGAGGAATCATACTTTGTCGGGTGAACCTTTCATCTTTTGATACGTCGAACAACGGAGCATTTCTCTAATGCATATGGAGGAACAATCTTTTGCATATGATGGTCTACCCAGTACAGACGTATTACGACTATTTTTCATTGATGATGAGTGGTGAGCTAGAACAACCAGCCGGAGTTTCTGCTAACGATTCCATTCAACTGGGTTCGGCCATTGATGACCTGTATCCTAAGGTATACAGAGCTGTAGCAGGTTTGACGGCAGGTTCAGGTCTTGATGTAGATGATTTAACTCAAGATACTTTTTTGAAAGCCTATCGAAATCTGCATCGATTCAGAGGCGAAAGCAGTCTATACACCTGGATTTATAAAATTGCAAGAAATGTGTGTCTGGATGCACTGAGACGAAAAAAAATCCGTAATCGATTTCATTTTGATTGGTTCCAAAATGAAGATGCTAGTAGAGACTTTCCCGACCCAAATGATCATGATGTACCCGAGAATAATGATTTGAAATATTGGATCGATAAAGCCATGGCTAAATTACCTGAAGATTTCAGATCCATCATTGTGTTTAGAGAAATTCAAGAACTAAGCTATGAGGAAATAGCTTTTATCCTAGAAATACCCGAAGGAACGGTAAAAAGCCGACTATTTAATGCACGTCGATTAATGAGAGACTATTTAACCCAATATGGAGTTCAACCATGAGTTCATACAACATCCTTGAACAACGCATTACAGAGGCAGTTGATGGCAAGCTAAGTCCCCTTGAAATTGAACAATTGCAAGAGGATCTTCGTAGTTATCCTGAACTGCTGGAAGAACTAAGCTATCAATTACGCGGTATCCCTGTATTATTTGCCTACAAAGATGTTCAACCGGATCCTTTTGCGGTGAGTCGCCTAAGGAATAAAATTAAAACACTACCTGATACCGAATGGCAATTCGAAATTATCTTTTTTTTCAAACGATATGTTCTTGCAGTTGGTTTGGCATCTTTGATGCTGGTAAGTGTTCTACATATGATTCCACAACAGGAACCAACTAGTGATTCAAGTGAGGATGAAATTAGCATGATGCTGGAATCGATTGAATCTGAAGCACTTGATTGGACTCCACGTTCAATGGACCAAGAACCTTAAAAAGTACGATTGTGAAAACCAAAATTTGGATTAGCCTTGCCTTCCTGGCCACCTTTATTTTTGGCCTTACAACGGGTTATATAATTCCCAGAAAGCCTTTTAATACCCCAAGAAATGCTTGGATGCACGATAGAGATATGGGTAGACTTGATCTACAACAACGAGAAGTCGATGCACGAAAAAAATTGATGGAAGTGCTAGACTTAAACGAGAAGCAGCAAGCAGATTTCGAAGAGGCTTCCTCCAAATTCCAGCGAGATGTTAGAGGAACGCTCCTGGATTCAAATTTGGAAACCAGAGAACGAATACGTCAACACAACGAACTGCTTGATAAGGAGATGAGAGGCATTCTAAACGACCAGCAGTACATGCGCTGGCAAAAATTCCATCAACGCAGGATGCAACAACTTCGAGATCAGGAAGAACGGTGGCGAAGCGGAAGAAGAATATCAGATTAGAGCAACTTAGCGATGGTAGCTAGCTGCATATTTGAGGTTCCTTCATAAATCTTGCCAATTTTGGCATCTCTCCAATATTTCTCAACGGGATACTCTGTTACGTATCCGTTTCCGCCGTAGAGATCAATTGCCATCGATGCTACCTTCTCAGCAACCGCAGAGGCATGATACTTAGCCATGGCAGCTTCTTTGAGAAAAAGCTGATCTGCCATTTTTAATCGTGCTGCTTGATACACTAGAAGGCGCGTGGTCTCTATATCCAATGCCATTTCAGCGAGCTGGAACTGAACAGCCTGAAAGTCGAAGAGTGCCTTGCCAAATTGCTTACGCTCCTTAACATAGGCAAGAGTCGCCTCGTGAGCAGCACGTGCTATACCGAGCATTTGGGCACCGATACCGATGCGACCCTCATTTAGGGTTTCAATAGCCACTTTGTAGCCCATTCCTACTTCGCCCAGAATATTGGCAGCCGGTACAACACAATCTTCAAAAATAAGTTCGCATGTGGAGCTGGCACGTATGCCAAGTTTATCCTCTTTTTTACCAATGCTAAAACCTGGTGTACCTCGCTCTACAACGAAACCGGTGATGCCTTTATAGCCTAATTCAGAATCAATAGTGGCAAAAACGATAAAGATATCCGCTTCATTTGCATTCGTGATCCATAATTTTGAACCATTCAGGATGTAGTTATCTCCATCATTTTTGGCACGGCATTTGAGTGCAAAGGCGTCACTTCCTGAGCCGCTTTCGGATAAAGCATAGGCACCAACTTTTGATTGAGCCAGTTGTGGGAGAAAACGTTTTTTTACTTCTTCACTACCCCATCGAACAAAAGCATTGTTAACTAATGTGTTCTGCACATCCATAAAAACACCCACAGAAGCATCCACTTTTGATATTTCTTCAATCGCCAAAATCGACATCATAAATGTTCCGCCAGCACCCCCATACTCCTCAGGAATGTCGATACCCATCAAACCCATTTCAAAAAATTCTTTGACCAGAGATGAATCCAGTTTTGCTGCTTTTTCCATTTCATGCACTTTAGGGGCGATAGAGGCTTTGGCAAAATCAGCAGCAGCATCCCGAAGCATAGCTTCGTCTTCGGTTAAATGAGTGAGAGGAGCGATATGCATGATTAGATAGTTTAAGTAATTAATTAAGGCAAAGATACGTACAATTCAATCATTTGAAATCATTAACAATGATTTTGAATGATTATCAATCATACAGAATTATTTTTGAGAAGCATGCGTAAGGAATGTGGATTTCATGGCTCTTATGAATAGTAACGCTTTGAAACAGCCTATGAAGAACTACAAAAAACATCTACTAGATCGCTTGACCAATAACTCGATAATGATATGCGAAATTGGTGATTCCATATGTCATCATCCGATTGGTAAATTCATGATCGATCAGTTGATTAGATCGGGCACAGCCTCAAGTTTACTATATGCAGAGAGCCTCTCTGCTGAATCTGTAAAAGATCTAATCCATAAACTTAGTTTGGTTTTGAAAGAATTAAGGGAAACGAAAACAAATCTTACGATACTTTCCGGCATTACGTTAAGCGTAAGAACATTACATTTGATTGAATTTTCGCATGGTGAAACCGATGAGTTAATTGCTCAAATTTCTAGAGGCCTGTTCACCTTAAAAAAGAATCATCGAGATCATTCAAGTGGCAAATCATAGTGATAATGAGTGATTGAAAATGATTGGAAATAATTGTTGTTGATTGCAAATGATTGATATTCATTGTCTGTATCTTCCCCCATGCGCATCCTAAATCTTCTTCCACGATTGGCAACGCCTCCTGTAGATGGAGGCGCGATTGGCGTGTACTATCCCATGAAAAGCATCTCTGAAATGGGCCATGAGGTATGCACCATCGCCATGGTTTCAAATAGACATCCACAGGATCTGGAGATGAGTCGCGCATACAGCGAGTGCTATACCATAGATGGAAAATTTCCAGAGCCAAGTTTTGGCACGGCTGTTAGAAACTTTTTTTCAAGGAAGCCTTACAATTTAAGTCTTCGGTTCGCCAAGCCTGAATTTCATACGCTCATAAAAAAAGTAGCCCGAGATGCTCCAAAACCCGATATCATTCAGCTTGATTGGATATATATGGCGGAGTATTTAAAAACGATCCGAAAATGCTTTCCTGGTGTTCCTGTAGTTTTGAGACAACATAATGCAGAGCATGTCATATTTCGTCGCTTAGCTGAAAATGAGTCCAATATATTTAAACGAATCTACTTGTTCGCTCAAGCTCGAAAAATGTATCGTTACGAGCGGCGCATGATGAGAAAAATGGATTATTACACCACTGTGACCGATACTGATTTAGCCATATTTAAAAAAATGGCTCCATCGGTTCCTGGTAAAACCATTCAGGCTGGTGTTCATACCGAGCACTTTGAGCGACCCAATTCCATGCCTCGTGAAAAATCTTTTCTCATTTTAGGTAGCCTAAGTTGGGCACCTTACGCTCAATCTGTGGAGTGGTTTTTAGATAAGGTCTGGAAGACGTTTTCGAAAGACAACCCCGGTGTCGGTCTCTACATTGTTGGAAGCAATCCTCCCTTACCCATCCAAAAGTGGACTGGTACGATGGGTGTTCATGTAACCGGTTTCGTTGAAGATGTTTTACCCTTATTACATCGATGTAGTGCCATGGTCGTTCCACTATTGTCTGGTTCAGGAATGCGCATCAAAATCGTTGAGTCAATGGCTGCATCTTTACCCGTAATCAGTACTAGCATAGGTATCGAAGGGATTAAGGCGGAAAAGGACATCCATGCTTTGGTTGCAGATCGACCTGAACATCTGCGCGAGCATATGCAACGTATTCTGGAAGATTCATCCCTGCACGGGGAACTAGTGAAAAACGGTAAAGACCTTGTAAAAAGTGACTATGAATGGCACTCCATCGCTGAACAATGTATTGATGTATACCAAAGCTTACTTCAAAAATCCTAGTTTTGTGTAGATAAACTCCCGCTCTTCCGGGCGCATGCCATAGGTCCAGACCAAAACAGTGAAAACAATCGATGATAGCACCATCATACTTATTTTGAGCCCGATGCTCAAAGGCAGAAATGGTGGTGTTAGGAGAATGACTGCAAGAAGGGTTGGCCACACTTCATGAACTACATTTGAATTCCGATCGGCTTGAAGTTTCCAAACCATTGCTATCAAAATAATAGTATCCAGCACCATACGAATTGATACTACGGCAGCTACGCCACTTATCCCATAGTTTGAAAGTGCAAAGAATAGGGCAAGTAAAAAGAATGGGATTTGAACTAAATGCACTTTAGCGATTACATCGGGTCGGCCGGTACTTTGCAAATAAGAGCTGGGTATCAGCCCAACACTAATCGAGAGTACTCCGAAAACAAGTAGTTTCATGGGGAGAATACTTTCTTGCATGAACACAGCAAGCCGATCCGGTTCCATCGACAATCCCAACCAGGCTGATATGAGTTCTGGTGCTAAAAATGACACAAAGGCACATAAGGGGAAAACAATAAGAAGCGTGACATTCCGATACCCTCGATAAATAAAACCCGCTCGTTGGGGATCACCTGTATAGGCATTAGCGAACGCGGGAAACAACACTCCGGCAAAAGCCATTGGTATAACCGTTACTTTCAAGACCACATCAAAAGGAGTGTTATACCACACCATTGCAGCACTGTCAATCGTCCAATAAATCAACATTCGGTCAATATGACTGATGAAAAGTGCTCCAATATTTATCAAAACGATCCATTTACTGAATCTTAGGAGATCTGGGAGATAATCCGATCGGTACTCGCCTTTATCAGATCCCCTCATTAATCGATGAGCATGCCAGCGTATGATCAACCAGTGCATAAGTCGAAGAACGAGTAAACTGAATACCAGTATATCAATCCGATCTGTAAACTGTAATCCTACTACAGGTGTGACATACCATAACACACCGTAAGCGATCTGATATTTGTTGATAATATCAAAACGTTGCCAGGTTTCGAGAACTCCGATATAGCTAAAAAAAGTGAGTAAAAACGGGATGTACAGTGCTATTCCAAAAGCAGCAATCTTTGTTTCAGCTACCAGATCAGCCGGAATGGAACTCTCATTGGCCATAAATAATGGGATAACAAATATCATGACCAGAACCAATGGCACTGAAATCCACCATAAAACACGATTTACCGTCACCATCCAATGGTTCACCTCTTGTGGCTGTCCCTTTGCAAGACTTTCGGAGGCAAATTTGACCATTGCACGACCAATGCCAAAATCAAACAAATTAAAGTACCCCAATAGGACCCAACTCAACTGAAAAACTCCTGCTTTTGCATCACCAAGATGTTGTATCACATAGGGTAAGGTGACAATGGCAAGCGCCATGGGTACGAGCTTACCAGCAAGGTTGATGACCGAATTCCGAATAAGTAGTCGTCCCGACGTAAGCGTTTGCTGCATAATCTGATCTTTTGTCAATGATACGGAAACGAGATGTAAAGCGAAATCAAGGCTATTTGCAATCATCTCAAAGTAATTGATACGATTTACCCGACGAAAGTCCTTATTTTACGCAGATGCATATTCTTGGAGGCTATCTTCCTTTATGAAAACGATTGCGGTTGTTAATCAATACTATCCACCCGATAAAGCTAGTACCGGTTGGATAGCTAAAGAGTTGGTAGATGAACTGCGTACACGATTACCGGATTGGAATATTCAGGTAATAGCTACCGATGCGACCTACAAAGGGGGGATTCAATTGGAAGAGGGAATTCACGATCCCAGCGTTTTGCGCATTAAATCCTACACTCGTTTCGATAATAAAATGTATCGACTGCTGGGAAGCTTATATGAGGGCCGGCAACTGGCAAAGAAAGCAACCGAGAAGGCTGATATTGTAATATCCATGACAAACCCTCCCTTAGTTAATTTCTGGATGGGTAGGTATGCCAAAAATAGAAAGCGCAAATGGGTCGAGTGGACCCTTGATCTTTTTCCAGAGGCCTTTTCGAGTGCAGGACTCATTTCAAAAAAAAGCCCGATATATCGGTATTTCTTACGACAATATGCCTTGAATACTCCCGATTACAATTTGTTTTTGGGTCCTTTACAACGAAATTTCGTTTATACATCACATCATTTTAAAAACCCACATTCGATACTTACCTGTGGAATTAAACAGTTTGAACGAGGACCGCTACCCAATTGGCGTAAGCAATATTCTGACAAAATAGTGATTGGATATGTGGGTAATATGGGTGAGGCCCATTCGGCAGAAAGCGTCGCTAAAATGGTTAGAGCTGCAGATCCCGAGCGCTTTTGTTTTCTGTTTTCCCTGTATGGAGCAAAGGCCGATCAATTGAAATCGCTCGTCAAGCATCAACCCCATGTTGAGTGGACTGAAGGCATCCCCGATATGGATCTTCCGTGGTTAGATGCACAAATCGTGAGTTTGTTACCTGAGTGGACGAATATCTGTGTGCCCTCAAAAGGGGTGTCCGCCATTTGCGCTGGCAATCCAATCATCTATATCGGACTGGAGGATTCAGACATCTATCAATTCTTTAAAAACGCATCTTGGTTGATTCGGGAAGACCGATTGAACTTGGATTCAGATATCAAACTCGTTTTGAATGAACTCTCAGATCCTGATGTTTTTCTGGCAAAAAAAACAGAGACGATAGAGTATGCAGCTGAACAAGATAGAGCCTATCAGAATGGGCTCGATGAGTTAGTTCAATGGATTAAATCCGTTTAAGCGTTCAGTCAGCAGTTATCTCTTTTTCCCAGTCAATATGTGGTGCAATACCCCCGACTTGTAAATGAGTTGCTCCGGAAGGTATGGGAGTCCAAAGATGATATTTCCGCGTTGAAATATTGGCAAAGGGTGTGAAATACCAGGTTCTAAGCCATGCCTTCAAAAAGAAGGTTTCCCCCTTTACTGCCAGGGAGAAAAATTTAAAAAACGACCTGAGACTAAAAATATGCCTTTTTCCCAGGGTCCAGAAAATGCTGCAATCCCAATTTTTCTTCGAAAAGGTTCGGAAATATCGGTGGGTTTCCCTTAAAACACTCTTTGTAGTTAAGAATGTAAGTGTGGTAGAGTTAGCCTCTCTCCAATAGCTATCCTCAGAGATGCGGATGTTTACAGGGTGCTCATGGAGCCACATCGTGTAATAATCCATATGATCGTAGGGGCTTACAAAATCAACCCCATCTGTATTCAAAAAACGAACACATGCTTGAACCGATCCTTTTCTGTATAGGTAGTCGTCTTCTGCAAACATGATGTTTTCAGAGTCATTTTGCTCCAAAAGAAGATCAATTTGACGCTCAAAGGTAACCTGATTTCCACCGATACCTTCTATTTCGATGATCTCGACATCCTGATCTTTCACTATTTCTTTGATTCGCTGATGATACTCTTGAGGACAATGATCCAGAAGCACATAGATCTTCACTCGCAGCGTCCCAATTCCACGAACGAAACTACGTAGCATATTTTCGACCATATTGAGCTTACTATCCCGAAAGAAAACTGGATCTTTGGATATTCCTGGGTAGATTCGGATGGCTACTGCGAGGTCGTATGCGTTCACGATCATATCAGCCAAAAATTCGTTTTTCGATTAATCCAAAGAGGATGTGAGCACACAATTCGTGTCCCTCTTGAATGCGAGCCGTATTCGGTGCTTCAATCTGAATATGATGGTCTGAAACCAGGTGCATTTCTGAAGCCTTTGCTCCGGTAAATCCTACAGTATGTATCCCCATCTCCCTCGCTTTTTGGAAGGCGAGTACCACATTTTTACTATTTCCAGATGTGCTAATACCGATTAAAACATCCCCCTGTTTACCTAGGGCTTTTAGTGGACGGGTAAAAACATGTTCATAGCCATAATCATTACCGATGGCAGTGATTTCGCTTGTATTAGTGGTCAAAGCGAAACCTGCAAGGGGTTCACGATTAAAGAAAAACCTCCCGGTAAGTTCTGCAGCCCAGTGTTGCGCATCCGCAGCAGAACCGCCGTTTCCACAGAACAAGATTTTCCCTCCGGATTGCAGACATCCGACCATCAGGTCAGCAATGTGAGCCAACTGGGGCACCTGCTGTTTAACCGAGGCGAGCATGGCTTCATGTTCGCTTACCTGCGCTTCAATCCATCGGATATGTTCTTGCTGCTGCATACTTGTTGGCTATTTACCGAATCCAGGTTTGAACGCCGTGATGTGAAAATCCAAAGTGCACAATTTCAGCACCTTCCGCCTGCAGAGCTTCTTCAACATCGCGACGTTTATTGAAATCCGTAAAAAAATACATAAATCCACCCCCACCTGCCCCGGAGATTTTCCCACCGAGAGCCCCCGCGTTTCGTGCTGCTTCGTAGAGTCGATCAATGTGAGGATTTGAAATGTTATCAGACATCCCCTTTTTAGCTTGCCAAGCCTCATGAAGTAAGGTTCCAAAATTGGAAAAGCGACCATTGACAAGCTCTTCTTTCATATCAATAGCCATTTGCCGGGTTCGATCCATAGCAGCTGTACTCGTTGCATCTTTCCGGGCAAAATTATCCATTTGTGTAGCTATAATCTTTGAAGATTCACGACTCGTTCCTGTGTAGGCGAGCACCAAACTATATTCCAGTTCACTTACCCAAACATCCGAGATAGCGAGGGGATTGACCCGAACAATATCTTTACCAAATTCCATAAAATTGAATCCACCAAAGGCTGCGCAATACTGATCCTGTTTTCCACCTTTGATTGCCAGATCCTGCCTTTCGATGTCGAAAGCCAGTTGGGCGATGTGATAGGCATCCATTCCAAGATCAAGCCAAGCATTAAAGGCACCGATTAAGGCCACCATCATCGTAGAACTGGCTCCTAAGCCAGATCCTGGCGGGCAATCCGTGTGTGTAAATAGATCAAAACCCTGAGAATAACCATCAGCAAGACGTTTAATTACACCCTTAGCCAAATCCATTTGAAAGTCGAATGCAGGTACCTTAGCCTCTGCAGAATAGATAACCTCATGATTGTAATCGAGGGAACGCAGGCGAATGATGCCAGTATCATTCGGTATGATGGTCACGTACGCATATCGATTGATCGTTGCGTTTAATACCAATCCTCCGCGTTCATCACAATAGGGGGCAACATCCGTACCCCCTCCACCAAAACTTATCCGTAGTGGGGCACGAGAGCGAATAATAGGTGATGTTGAAATACTCATAAGATAGCCTCCGCCTTTGCATAATCT
This sequence comes from uncultured Chitinophagales bacterium, assembly GCA_964640035.1. Classification (GTDB taxonomy): domain Bacteria; phylum Bacteroidota; class Rhodothermia; order Balneolales; family CAYWCV01; genus CAYWCV01. The sequence continues at coordinate 60,781 of CAZXGO010000001.1, read as the reverse complement.
TCTGGAATGCCAATGTCCAAAAACCGGGCCCCGGGAAAGGTTCGGGCAAAGAGCATCGTACGACTCAATAGTTGAGGAAAAATCTCCGTTTCAAGAGAACATTTATCCGGAAGATTCAGATCATCGAAGCTAGTGCTCCAGCCAAGATATACGCCCGCATTGATCCATTCAGCAAGGTCTCCAATGGCATGCTTTTCTATAAAAGAAATGACCTTACGATCCTGAGGATCAAAGTCAACCGTTCCATAACGATCCGAATGCGTCATGTTTGTCAATGCAACCACCCACTCACCTCTGTTTCGTACCATCGATTCAACCGCAAGAGTACGTAGGGGTGCATCAAACCAGGTATCCCCATTCAAAGCGAGAAATGGTCCCTCAATCTTTGCTTCCTTTACAAAAAAACGCAGTGCACCACCCGTTCCTAATGGCTCATTTTCCTCAATGCATCGCACGCTCTGACCCATTTCATCGATAGATTCAGCAAAGACCCTCAGTTGATCAGCAAGATATCCGGTACTCAGCCAAATGTCTTCACCCAAACCTTGACTACGTAAATGATCGATCACATACATCAAAAATGGTTTGCCATTCACTGGGGCTAATACCTTGGGTTGTTCACTGATCACCGTCCGTAAACGAGTACCTAATCCACCGCATAAGATTACAACAGGTAGCATGTTAAGCCTTCGGAACTGTGTAAAGATTTACCTTGTCGAATTGAACCATATATTCTGGTGTGTGGATTTGGGCATCAAAAGGGATGAGTGCATCATAATAGCCTGTTTGAATCCATGCATTGTAGGCATCCATAGGTAGAAGTGAAAACACTTCCTGAAGCCTGGCGATGGGCTCATCATACATGATACAATGTATCTCAATTGCTAGTGCTGGATGGGTTTTCAGGATGTGAGATGCTCCATTCAAAACCTCAAGTTCATACCCTTCAACATCGATTTTGAGTAGCTTTGGTGGTTCTTCTAACGCTGCATCTAACTTCACAACGGGTACTTGAATGGTCTTTTTGGAGTCAAAAGTAGCGACGGATGCATTGGAATCCAGGGTGAATGATAGAGTACCATTGTCATTGCCCACCGCTTCATTCCGTACGGTGACACACTGCAAGCCGTTGAGGGCTATATTTTGATTAACGACCTCGGCATTTGTAGGTAATGCTTCAAATGTGGTCACCTTTCCAGTTTCACCAACCCATTTTCCAAAAAGAACAGCCATGAGTCCATGATGCGCACCACAGTCGACAACATTGTCACCAGGCCGGATATGTTCTTTGAACCATTGAATTTCAGGTACCTCTTCATGAAGCTTCGTATACCACTCTTCCCCGATCACATCAGCGATATGAAAAGAAATCAGCTCCCCCTGAACTGTTCTCTGAATAGTATACGGTCGGAAGGTGAATCTCCTGAAAAAGCGATGGATATACATCCATACTTTAGAAAATACTCCTGACACCCCATGTTTAGATAAGGTGTTTTTGGTTTTTTTAATAATCTGGTTGAGGGTCATTTATAAATGATAAACCGGAATCGATGAATCTAAAATGTACAAATCCGGGTGATTATGAGCATGTAATGTAAACAGGGATAGGGCAAAAAACCAATTTTAGCGGTGATGTGGGCTATCGGAAATCTCCCTATTTTGAACCAAACAAACGCACATTATGAGCATAAAGGTATCCATCATTATTGTCAGTTGGAACACACGGGAGATCTTACTCAGCTGTCTCAAAAGTGTGTTTCATGAGACCCTAAATCCATTTGAGGTCATTGTAGTCGACAATGCCTCCAATGATAACTCTGCAGACGCTGTTGCTGCTGCCTATCCTGATGTAAACGTTATTCGAAATGATGAAAATCTTGGATTTGCGCGTGCCAACAATATTGGACTCAAATCTGCCACCGGCGATTTTATTCTTTTTCTGAATCCTGATACGATTATTTTGGATCGGGCGATTGACAAAATGATCGCTTTTATGGAAAAGCATCCAACTATCGGCGTACTGGGTCCGCATACCCTAAATGCTGATGGCAGAACTACGCAAAACACCGTTATTTTCATCCCTACGCTAAAGGGAGTATTTCATACTCATGTGCCGTTTTGGCGATTTATTCCTGGTTGGAGTCCACGATTATCCGGTGAAGTTCACTGGGGAAAAACAGGCCCGGTGGAAATCGTAAAAGGTAGCTGTATGTTGATAAAAAAAGATCTTATCCATCAGCTTGGCGGCATGAATGAACGACATTTCATGTACTCCGAGGAATATGATCTTTGTGTGAGAGCAGCCGAATTTGGTTATCCAGTCTGGTATTTGGATGATGCATCCATCATCCATATGGGTGGTCAGGCTACCGTCCAAAATAGTCGAGAGATGGTGTATGCCATGCTCGATGCATATACCGATATTTTCAAACGTCACAATCCGAATTCCAGCGTCCGCTTATTTCATTTGTTTTTGGCTATAGGAAGCATCTGGAGGTGGAAGGTTTGGGTCTTGATGAGGTTAGTACCATCCAAAAGCACGATAGCGAGGGTTCGCATGAGCGAGCATCAATCGAGCTTACGTTATTTGTGTTTTGGAAGCAGGTCTTGAATCCTTGGGTTCATTTCCTCCTTAGCCCAAAATTCCGTAATTTTATAGTTTATACGGCTTTGCCGTAAAAGAGACTATTTTTAAAAACATAAGCCTGAAACCCCATGGCAAGACAGGAAATGGTGATGCCCAAGATGGGCGAGTCGATTATGGAAGGAACTGTAATCGAATGGAAGAAAAAAATTGGTGATGCCGTAGCGCAAGATGAGACTGTTCTTGAGATTGCAACCGACAAAGTAGACTCGGAAGTACCTGCTCCTATTGCTGGTATTTTGGTTGAAATCCTAGTCCCTGAAGGTGAAACCGTTGAAGTTGGAACACCTATCGCCGTTATCGATACCGATGCCAATGCTTCGGTTTCAGCTCCAAAGGTAGAGGCAGCTCCTGCTCCTGTCGCAGAAGCCCCTGCACCGACACCAGCTCCTGTTTCAACTCCGAAGCCTGTGGCAGCACCTGATCCCGAACCTGTTCAAGCAGCTGTAGAAACCCAGGCAGAGTCGAGTTCCGATCGCTTTTACTCCCCATTGGTAAAATCTATCGCTAAGGAAGAGGGAATCTCGACCAGCGAACTCGACCGTATCCAAGGTACAGGCGCCCAGGGTCGCGTGAGCAAAGAAGATCTGATGAATTATATTCAGCAACGTGGCGCATCCTCGGCCGGATCTGCTCACGCTGCACCTGCTTTAAGCCGTCCAGCACCCGCATCCACCCCTTCACCTGCTGCATCGCCTTCGGTTCCAACGGCTGTTGAAGGTTCTACAGGAACGATCTCAGCCGGCGAGATCAAGGTGAATTGGCCATCTCAAAATGTTGAGGTCATCAAAATGGACCGTATGCGTAAGGTGATTGCCGAGCATATGGTCAAATCAAAACAAACCTCAGCACATGTCACCACCTTTGGTGAAGCCGATGTGACCAAATTGGTGATGTACCGTGAAAAAAATAAAGACCGTTTTGCCAAGGAAAATGGCTTCAAGTTGACCTTCACACCTTTCTTCATCGAGGCTACCATTCAGGCTCTCCGTGAATTCCCTCTTATGAACAGTTCTGTTGAGGGAGACAATATTATCCTGAAACGCGACATCAATTATGGTATCGCTGTTGCCTTGGGTGAGTCAGGATCCGGTGGACTCATCGTACCTGTTATTAAAAATGCAGGTGAAATGAACCTGATGGGACTGGCTCGTTCCGTGAACGAGTTGGCGAAAAAAGCCCGTAGCAAAACGCTCTCTCCCGACGATCTCACCGGAGGCACCTACACCCTCACAAATTACGGTAGTGTAGGCAATCTGATGGGAACCCCGATCATCAATCAGCCACAGGTTGCCATCTTCGGTACCGGTGCGATTGTGAAACGTCCCGTGGTCATGGAAACCGAACAGGGAGATGTGATCGCCATCCGTCATATGGTCTATCTGTCGATGAGCTACGACCACCGTATTATCGATGGTGCTTTAGGCGGTGCTTTCCTCCAACGAGTGAAAGAGCTGCTCGAAAATTTCGACGATAAACGCTCTATCTGAATTCCAGATCCGGGATGAACGTCTATCGCACGGTTGCCGATTTGCGTTTCTGGGTTCAATCCCGGAAATCCATGGGCCTGCGTATAGGCTTCGTCCCCACCATGGGTGCCCTGCATAGCGGTCATCTCGCCCTCATCGAACGAGCCAATGAGCTTGCCGATGCGTCGGTGGTTTCCATCTTTGTGAATCCAACACAATTTGGTCCCAACGAAGACCTTAGCCGTTACCCTCGCCCTCTTGAAGAAGATCTGGAAAAATGCCTGGATACAGACGTCCAAGCTGTATTTCTTCCATCCCCGGAAGAACTATATCAAGGGGAGTCTTTTATACATTTTCATATCGACAAACTTGGGGATCATCTCTGTGGCGCATCACGTCCAGGTCACTTTGCAGGTGTAGTACAAATTGTAAACAAGCTCTTTAATATCGTTCAACCAGATGTGAGCGTCTTCGGGCAGAAAGATTATCAGCAGTTTCGCATCCTTGAACGGATGGTCGAAGAATTCAATCATCCCGTCAAAATGGTAATGCACCCAACAGTGCGATCTGTCGATGGACTCGCCCTGAGTAGTCGAAATATGTACCTGAATGACCAGGAACGAGTGATCGCCCCACGGCTATATGCAACGATCCTCCAATTGGCAGATGCGCTCAAAGAAAACCCAAAGGTGTTGCCTGCCATCGAAAAAGCTCGAAGCACACTCGAAACGGAAGGTTTTAAAATTGATTATCTTTCCGTGGTATCTCAGCTGGATTTACAACCCGTAACGCACATCTATGGAACGAGTATGATTGCCTGTGCTGTTTACCTTGGCTCAACTCGTTTGATCGACAATCTCATCCTCGAAGCTTCTTGACAACTACCCCATGATGCTGACCATGTTTAAATCGAAATTACACCACCTCCATGTGACTGAGGCGGATTTGTATTATGAGGGCAGTATCACCATTGATACGGAGTTATTAGAGCTTGCCGGACTTCTTCCCTACGAAAAAGTTCAGGTGGTCAATGTCAATAACGGAAATCGCCTGGAGACCTACACTATACCCGGCCCCAAAGGCAGCCGGATTGTATGTATGAATGGTCCTGCAGCTCGCTTAACCTCGGTCGGCGACCGCATCATTGTTATCTCTTATGCTCAAATGAGCCCCGAGGAAGCTAAGCAACACAAACCCAAGATCGTCGTGGTAGATAAAAATAATGACCCAGTTCAGATTCTGGAAGAAAGTGTATATGGTCAACGGGTGACCATTGACTAAGCCTTTAAGCTACATCCCATGATATCTGAGTGGAAAGCCTGGCTTAGCCTTGTCATTATTTGTATTGTGTGGGGCACTACCTATCTGGTTTTAAAGATTGGCGTAGAAGAAGTCCCTCCTTTTCTGTTTACGGGAATTCGTCAGACGGTAGCAGGTCTTGCCCTGGCAGCCATCATGATGTTCTTTTTTGGAAATCGTTTACTTGATCTCAAGACAATTGGTCGTCATGCTATTGTTGGCTTCTTTATGATCAGCATTGGTAACGGTGCCGTGGGATGGGGGGAATTGTATGTAAGTAGTAGCATCGCAGCGATTATCTGTTCACTGATGCCACTGTGGATCATTTTCATCAACTTCGCCTACGGTAAAGGCGACAAAATTGATGCTCAAATGGTCATAGGAGTGCTCCTGGGTTTTGTTGGTCTGGTCTTGATTTTTGGTGATGGAATCGCTGATTTTCAAAATCCGGATTATACACTGGGAATCATCATCATCTTTTTGGCGACGGCGAGTTGGGCAGCAGGTACCATCTACCTAAGAACCTTCAAAAAACATGGTACACCTATACTGGATGCTGGATTACAGATGTTCTTCGGCGGGCTTTTTCTGTTGCTGTTAAGCTCTTTTACAGAAGATCCTGCCCAGGCTAATTGGAACGGTGATAGCATCTTTGCCCTCTTTTATTTGATCATTTTCGGCTCTGCGATTGCCTATGGTGCCTATTCGTATGTGCTCACACGCCTGCCGACCCCCATTGTCTCCTTATACGCCTATATCAATCCGGTTGTAGCGGTCATTCTCGGATGGCTGATCCTGGACGAAAAGTTAAACACGGCCATCATGATCGGTTGCTTGATCATCGTAGCTGGGGTGTACATCGTTAACACCGGGTACCGCAAACAGGAGATCCGCCGTTTGCAGATGGCGGAATCCTGATGAGGGTGCCGGACCGCCAGGTAGTTGCCTGGGTCAGGTCGGCTCGAACGTGTGGGATGGCTTAGCGATGATCGGCCAGTACTTCCAGGAAGCGAGCGGAGGTTTTGATACCCCGATGGAAGTCTTTGAGGGAGAACTTCTCATTTGGGGAGTGGATATTGTCGCTATTCAGGCCAAATCCCATCAAAATAGAACTTACTCCCAGGATCCTCTGGAAAGCTGCTACGATGGGGATAGAGCCACCTTCGCGGGTGAATAAAGGCTCTTTGCCGTATACATCCTTGAATGCTTGAGCTGCCGCTTTCATCCCATAAAAATTAAGGTCAGTAATAGCAGGGAATCCACCATGGTGGGCATGTACTTCAACCTTTACTGACAGCGGAGCTAATTTTTTGAACTGCTCGGCAAAAAGAGCGGCAATTTCATCAGGATGTTGATCAGGAACCAATCGCATACTGATCTTGGCACCCGCCTTGGATGGTAACACGGTTTTAGCACCCTCACCCTGATAACCACCCCAGATGCCATTCACATCCAGGGTTGGGCGACCCGTGGCACGCTCAAGACTTGAATACCCCTCTTCACCAAAGGTTGCACCTACGCCAAGCTCCTTCGCATACGCAGCCTCATCAAAAGGCAGTGCCTGATAAGCCTCGCGCTCCGCAGTCGTCAGGGGTTTTACCTTATCATAAAAGCCAGGAATCTGGATTACACCTTTATCATCTTTGAGTTTGCTGATGATTTCAGCTAACACATTTAAGGGATTTGCAACCGCACCACCGTAAATTCCTGAGTGAAGATCCCGATTGGGTCCGAAAACTTCCACTTCCATATAAGCAAGTCCCCGCAGACCATAGGTGATACTCGGCACATCTTCGGCAAACATGGAGGTGTCAGAGATTAGAACCATATCGCAGGCAAGTAGCTCTTTTTGTGCCTCTAAAAATGGAATCAAATTGGGAGAACCCACTTCCTCTTCACCTTCAATAATGATTTTCACATTTACAGGAAGAGGAGTTCCAGATTTTAAAAAGGATTGGATGGATTTAACGTGGATGTAGGCCTGACCTTTATCGTCGGCTGCTCCACGCGCATACACTTTGCCATCAACTACGGTTGGATCAAAAGGATCATTGGTCCAAAGTTCAAGGGGATCCGGTGGTTGCACATCATAGTGCCCATAAAACAAAACCGTAGGCTTATCAGCACCTGCATGCAACCAATCTCCGTATACGATTGGATGACCAGGGGTCTCAAAAACATTCACATGCTCGAGTCCGGCCTCGATATATCGATCTTTGAGAAAATTTGCCGCTTTACGAACATCCTCTTTGCGTGCAGAATCGGTACTTACTGAGGGGATACGTAACAAATCGAATAATTCAGCTTTGAATTGATCAATATGAGCGTCGATATAGGCCTGATTTGGTGTACTCATGATGGTAGGGTAATTTTGTTATTTAGATCATTCGGATGGCATGTTGAGGTAACCAGCCATAAAGACCGTTGCTCAATCGCACATAGAGCCAACCTGGTTTCTGGGCACTTTGTTCTAGGTCAACCAAAAATCGATATCCTTCATATGCCTGAGTTACGACCGCTGAAGCAGGATTTGGCTCTTCCTTAAGTGCATATTGTCCCTCGATGATTACCCCATCCCGATAGCGATGTTCTTTGTAATCAATATAAAGGCTTATGCTTAGAAAGGTAAGGGTGTACAAAAGTGCACTCAAATAGGCTCCTCGTAACCATCTTGGACGACCAATCCACCAACCTAACATGTATAGGACGATGCCTGTATTAGCAATGAAAATAACAGATCCAAAAAGCAGATTCAGACCAAACGTGCGCAACAAAAAATCAAAAAACTGTTCCCAGGGTAATTTAGGTAATTCAGCGACACGCTGAGGAAAACGCGTGTCTAGAAAGGTGATGGCTTCAGCAGCCGGCGTGCGTGTTTCGTTATATCGCATGGCTGCGATATGATAGAGCTTCGAAACCGAGAGGGAATCTAATTGAAACGCGATAATTCCAAGGTTATAGTAAAGTTTTCCTGAAACATGACCTTCAGCTTCAAGAGATTGGTATGCCACATAGGCTTCTGCCAGATTTCCTTGTAATGCTGCATTGTTAGCCTCATCAAAGCGTTGTTGGACAGTCTGGGCGAATGTAACACCGAAACCCCATATAACCATCATCGTAAACAGCAGACCAAAACGTTTGCACCAGTGTTTCATCGAGTCCACCTCACGTTTTGTAGAAGATCTTTAGCACGCTTAAGATCGGCATCAAATATGGTTTGATCAGTAACAGGAGCGTACCGAATCGTTGAACAGGTCGTCAGAAGTGTAAAGATTTCATCAGCAAGAGCCTGTTCTGTCTTTCCTTCTAAAAGTGCATCTCGATACTGTTCATCAGATAGTCCGGCAGGTGGCAAATTGAGTCGATCACCTATATAGCCAGCCATCGCTTTGTGAATACTTCCATAAGCAGCTTTGATGTCGCCTGAAGATGCTTGTTTTTCTGCTTCTGAAAACCACTGAGCGGCTACTTTGGTCGCTTTTTTAGAACGCGAGAACGCTATATCTGTCGACAGCCGGTTCGTATAGCTGTGATAGACGTAACCCATTCCAAAAATCATGATAGGACTCATCAGAGCAATCCAGAACATCGGATTCTGTTCGTAAATACGCCGCATTCGAAGGGAGGTCCAGTTTGCTGAGCCTGTCAGAATTTCTTTGGATCCAGTTAAACTTGTCGTAGTAACCTGAGCAGCATTTGGATCTTTTTCAGCATTAATAGTAATCGCTGCTAAGGTAGTCGTTTGCCAGGAATTGGTTCGATCATTATACCAGCTCACCGTTAACTCCGGTATGGTGAATGTTCCTGCACGACGAGGTATAACAACATCTTTGACAAGTTTGCTTCCGTTTACACGCGTTCCTTGTCGGTTGATATCGGTCTGAACCTGCGGGTCATATACTTCAAAACCATCAGGAAAGGTGTAATCTGGTCTGTTGACAAGCGCAATATTCCCAATTCCGCTAATATCGGTGCTAATTTCTACTGCCTCTCCCACGAATACATTCGTTTTAGCTACCGTGCGTCGAATTTCAAATTGACCAACTGCGCCAAGTGAAGTTCCTGTGCTTCCTGTTGGCAATTCCCGGACATTGATCGTAAGCGGATCACTGGAGAGATCAACACTCCGTTGACTCGATCCAAAACCTCCCCATCCGGCAAAAGGGTGATTTCCACTAGCAGGAACGCGGATATTAAACGTTACCTCAAAGGGGCTTATCGTTAAACGTCCTGATTTACTTGGAAATAAAGCATATTGTAGTAGGGTTGCTTTCCGGTATCGCACCCCATCAATCACTACCGATTCGGTGCGTGCTTCTTTTCCATCATCTAAATCTTCTTTCCAAAAGCCCTCAGCTTTCCAGCTAGGATTAGGTTGATAGCTGAGCACATCGGTAGTTTGTTTGAAATAGAGAACGACGTTCGCTAAAATTTGCTGATTGAGGTACGGATTCCGCTCTGAGACTTCTATTCTAAGAAAGATATCGCTCATAGCTTCCGTCGTTTCACGACTCGCGGCGCTGTTTCGATCCAATATTTTGACCTTTATTGGTGCCGTAGCATACTCTTTGCCATCGATTGTTACCTTAATGCTTGGGATTGTATACTCACCGGTTTCCAGAGCCTGAAGAAAATACGTATAACCGTATTTACGGGAGGTCACCCCGTTGATCATACTAAAACTTTGGGAGGTGTTTGGCGAGGTACTCATGTACTGCAAACCCGATAGACTCGGCAATTTGGGGAGTTCTATGGTACGAAATCCATCACCGGAAATTTCAACGGTTAAGGCTACTCGCTCTCCTTTAAAAGGATTTGTTTCATTGAGCTGCGCCGTTACATTTACGCCCTGAGCATATAGGGATGCCTGAGTGAAACATATCGCCCCAATAATTAAGGGTAATAAAAGGAATAGCGATTTACCAGTCTTTGGCATTTCGGTACGAAGATGGGGACTTCTGTTTTTTCAAATCTTTGAGGAGGTCTTTTTCCTGGCTTTCGAGTGCATTTAGTATATCACGCGCCTGCTCTTTGGTCATTGAACCAGGATCAAACTTGGGTTTTTGTTGTTGCTGTTGTTGTTGATCCTGATTCTGATTTTGTTGCTGCTGGTCTTGCTGTTGATCCTGCTGTTGCTGCTGTTGCTGCTGATCTTGTTGTTCCTGATTGTTTTGTTGTTGATCCTGATTTTGCTGTTGTTGCTGCTGTTGTTGTTGCTGCTGTTGTTTTTTCTTAACAGCCATCTCGTAGTTATGTTTCGCATCGGGATCGTTAGGATTCATTTTTAACGCATTTCGATACTCCTGAAGCGCCTGATCCCATTTTTGTTGATCTGCAGCCACATTCCCTTTGTTGTAGATCGCTTTACTTTGATCCAGAGCGGAGGGGGTCAAGGTATTGGATTGATCCCAGGCAGCGCGAGCTTCTTCTCCTTTACCTAATTTGGAGAGGGCATTCCCCAGATTGAAGTATATCCTGGCATTATTGGGTTCGTTTTGCAGTGCTTCGGTATACAATCGAACCGCTGTTTCGTAATCGCCACGTTCATAAGCACGGTTACCTTCACGCGCTTTGTCGTTGAACGAGCTGAAAAAAACGAGAATGAAGAGAAGAATATGCATACTTTTTTGGCTTGAATTGGCTCGATTAACGTGTTTTTAGCTTTGCTAGTATACTGATTATTGAAGAGAATTGGATGTGTTCCTTACAAGCCTTCGGCTATTGCAAGTGTTTCATCGTTGAGTTCCATATTGCTGAAAACATCCGCTACATCGTCATTATCTTCCAACCTTTCCATCAGTTTAAAATTAAGAGCAGCCGTTTCGGCATCAACAGCGACTGTAGTTGCTGGAATTCGCTGCAGTTCGGCTGAATTGATTGTATATCCCGCCGTTTCTAAGGCTTGACGAACGGCAAAAAGATCGGAACGAGAGGTGGTGACCTCGATCGTTTCTTCACCAGCATCTACGTCTTCTGCACCGGCTTCAATCGCTTCAAGCATGATTGCATCCGCGTCTACGCCTTTTGCATCCAGACTTATAATACCCTTTTGTTCAAAAAGGTAGGCTACCGAACCACTTGTTCCAAGATTGCCATTATGCTTACTAAAGATATGACGTATCTCCCCGACTGTTCTATTCACATTATCTGTCGAGCCCTCTACCAGGTAGGCGACTCCGCCAGGACCATATCCTTCGTAGACCACCTCTGTGTACTGAGCCGCACCATCAACATCGCCGACGCCTTTTTTGATCGCGCGCTCGATATTTTCCTTTGGCATATTGCTCGACTTAGCATTTTCAATGGCTAAACTCAATCGGGCATTTGTTGATGGATCCCCACCACCCTCACGGGCTGCGATCGTGATTTCACGATTAATTTTCGTGAATATCTTTCCTTTTGCCACATCGGCTACTGCTTTTTGACGCTTAATTTTCGACCACTTGGAATGACCTGCCATAATAGAAAGAGGCTTGAATACTACGTTGCGGCCCTAAATATAAGGATTAAGTCCCTTTTCAGAAGAATGCGAACGGTTCGCTTTTTTCGAACGCTTTCCTTTGAGGCGTTGTTTCAGCATGTGCCCATGAATATGAGTACATCTAAAGGTTTTATTTCAAATTAGAGGTACCTTAGATGTAGCTAAAGGAGAAATCGTTATGAATATTGGAATCGTCTGTTACCCTACCTATGGAGGAAGTGGAGTTGTCGCTACTGAGCTTGCAAAAGCTCTCGCAAAAAGGGGTCACAGTGTTCATGTGATGAGCTATGCTCGTCCAACACGTCTGGATACCCTGGATGCTAATATCAGCTATCATGAGGTGGCCATTAATAGTTATCCATTGTTTGAGTTTCCGCCTTACGATTTAGCCTTGGCTTCACATATGGTAGATCTCATTCGGTTTCAAAAGCTCGATCTTCTTCATGTGCATTATGCCATCCCACATGCCACAAGTGGATATCTAGCAAAACAGATATTAGGGGCTGAAGCCGCCCATGTTCCAATTATAACCACATTACATGGCACAGATATCACAATTGTTGGTAATGACCCCAGCTACAAGCCCGTAGTTGACTTTTCGATTAACCAATCGGATGGGGTTACGGCAGTGTCCGATTATCTACGAAATGAGACCTATGCCAACTTTGATATTAAAAATGAGATCAAAGTTATACCCAATTTTGTCGATCTGGAACGCTTTCATCGCCAGGAAAAAACACACTTTCGTCAGATGATTTGTCCAAATGATGAAAAAATTCTGACCCACGTGTCTAACTTTCGAAAAGTGAAGCGGGTGAATGATGTAGTGGATGTCTTTGCCAAAGTGCTTGAATCAGGCATAAAAGCTAAACTTCTAATGGTTGGCGACGGACCTGAGCGCACAAATGCAGAACAGCATTGTCGTGATTTAGGGGTATGCAGTGATGTCCGTTTCGTTGGAAAACAGGAAAAAATCGAGGAAATTTTATCCATTTCGGATGTCTTCGTGATGCCCTCTGAGTCAGAAACCTTTGGCCTTGCAGCTTTGGAGGCAATGAGCTGTGGCGTTCCTGTTATCAGTTCTAATGCAGGAGGTGTGCCGGAATTAAATATCCATGGTGAAACGGGATACCTGTGTGAAGTTGGAGACACTCAATCCATGGGTAATGTTGCAATCACCCTACTATCCAACAACGAGCTGCAAAAGAAAATGGCTCTAAATGCCCGTCGCAGAGCTGAAGAGTTCGAAATTGAACATATTGTTAGTCAGTACGAAGAATATTATCAAGTCGTGGCAGAACGAACTCGTAGAAAAGCCTTGAATCTGACTGAATAAGCTACCGCACTCATAATAATTTATGGGCCAGGGCGCCATATTATTTGATTTTGTCATTCTCTAGTGTAGATTCCCAGCATCACTCTTGTTGCTGTGTATCATGTCTAAAAACAATTATGATTTTACAATAGGGATAGAAGAGGAATACCAGATCGTTGACCCAAAAACGGGCGAACTAACTTCTGCCGTTGAACTCTTGCTTGAAGACACTAAAGACAGGCTCGGTAACCAGATCACTACCGAGATGATGCAGTGTCAAATCGAAGTGGCGACCAAAGTCTGCACCACTATTCAGGAAGCCCGACAGCAGTTGATAAATATCCGTAGAACCGTTCACGAAGTCGCTAAATCAAAGGAATTAGCAATTGTAGCGTCTGGAACCCATCCATTTTCAAAATGGGATCAGCAAAATATCACCGTTCGAGATCGTTACTATGGTCTTGAAGCGGAGAATCAGGTACTTGCTCGTCAGTTGGTCATCAATGGTATGCATATGCACATAGGGATTGACGATCAGGATCTCCGGGTCGATTTGATGAATCAACTGCGCTATTTTCTGCCTCACTTACTTACCTTATCAACCAGTTCTCCCTTTTGGTATGGGTATGATACCGGTCTAAAAAGCTATCGTTCGGTGATTTTTGAACGCCTTCCACGCACAGGCATCCCACCAATATTTCGTTCCTGGAGTGACTATCAGGAGTATATAGATTTTGCAACACAGACGAATACCTTTGATGAAGCAACGAAAATTCGTTGGGATATTCGCCTATCTCCTCGTTATCCAACCCTTGAATTCCGTATCTGTGATGTGTGTACCAAAGTCGATGCAGCGATCGCTATTTGTGCTCTGAAAATAGCCCTGGTTGCAAAACTCCTGAAACTTCGCAGAAACAACATGTCGTGGCGAGAGTATCGCAAAGAGCTGATCCAAGAAAACAAATGGCGGGCTGTGCGGTGGGGTTTGGATGGTAAGCTGATCGATTTTGGCAAGAAAAAAGAATTTGCTACCAAATCTCTGATCTTTGAACTGCTCACTTTTGTCGACGATGTGGTAGACGATCTTGATTTACGGGATGAGTTATCGTACATCTACACTATTGTGCGGGAAGGAACATCCGCCGACAAGCAATTAAGCATCTGGAAACAAACCGGCAGCTTGAAAGCTGTGGTTGACAATCTGATTGTTGAAACAATCGAGGGTGTCGTTTAGACAGAGATTAATAGGCGAGTCTGCCTGTATGTACCCCTTTAAATCCGTACCAGGATATAAATACATAGCATACAATTGGGACAAGAAAGGCTAGATGAAGTCCGACACTATCAGCCACAGCACCATATAGGGGGGGAATGAGTGCTCCACCAACGATAGCCGTGCAGAGAACACCTGATGCCTGAGCGGTATTTTTGCCCATGCCATCAATGGCGAGCGTAAAAATGGTTGGGAACATAATCGAATTAAATAATCCCACCATCAAAACACTCCAAACGGCTCCTGAGCCGGTGCTGTTCATTGTAATAATCAAAAGGACAATATTAATGATGGCATAGAGCCCGAGAAGCTTTGATGGTGCGATATATAATTGAATCCAGGATCCTAAGAACCTACCGACCATTGCTCCTCCCCAATAAAAGAAAACGAAGGTTCCAGCGAGACGCTCCACATTTAGGTCACCTGGTGTAGAGCCCGATAAAAAACGAACGGCTGAATCCATAAACGGCGCAGATGCGGTAATGGTTTTGATATCCAGATCAATGAAGTAATTCACGAGATAGCTACCGATTGTCACTTCAGCACCCACATAGACAAAAATACCGATGGCACCAAAAACAAGTGGTTTGTGCTTGAGTGCTGCCCGATAACTTCCACTTAAATGGTGATCGGACTCCAAGATTTTTGGGAGTTTTATCCATGCAAATAGGATAGCTACAAGACCCAAAATTGCAGCCAGTACAATAAATGGAGCCTGAACAGCCGCTGCTTCGGCTTGATAATAGAGATCCCGGGCTTCAAAACTCATCTGTGAGATTTCTTCTTTATCCAAAACCGTGCTTCCAAGAATGAACGCTGCACTCACCAGCGGTGCCAGCGTTGTACCGAGGGAATTAAATGCTTGTGATAAATTCAAGCGACTGGCGGCCGTAGATGGTTCTCCTAAGGCCGCTACATAGGGGTTGGCGGCAACCTGTAAAACCGTCATCCCGCCGGCTAGAACAAAAAGTGCCAGCAGAAAAAGTTCAAACACCCGAAAAGATGCCGCTGGATAAAACAAAACACAGGCAAGAGCCATAACGGATAAACCAACAACAGCACCCTTCTGATATCCAATTTTTGCGATTAGAAAACCACTAGGGACCGATATCATTGCGTATGCGGTAAAAAATGCAAATTGAACCAAGCCCGCCTGAAAATAACTGAGCTCAAAAATATCACGTAGTCTCGGAATAAGAGCATCAACCAAAACGGTGATAAAGCCCCAGAGAAAAAATAAAATCGTGACGATGATAAAAGCAGAGCGAAGGTTTTTTGAGTCAGCCATGATTAGGTTTCGTATGCGATAGTTCAGGCGAATATACGGTTTTATGATTGATACGCTTTTTTACTTCGATATAAATAAAAAGCGGCATAGACCGTGAATGTAACGATGATACTTGTAAACCAAAAAGGCATGCTGATGGAATACGTAAACAAAAAACCACCCCAGGTTGGACCAATCACTCTTCCCATTCCACTGATCGACTGATAGGTACCTAGCATTCCTCCAACTCGCTGAGCATCGACTTGCTGAGATATCAAGCTGGTAAGGGTAGGTCCATTAAAACTCATTCCCACTGCCATGATACCCATCCAGGTGGTCATGACCATTATTCCTGTTGAGAACCCTACGAGCATAAAACTCAGAACGGTTAGAATATTTCCTAACAAGAAAAGCGCCTCTTCGGTGACAAATCGGGTAAGATATCGAATGAAAAACCCTTGAATCACGATAGTAATTAAACCGATGTAGACAAATTGGATGCCAACTTGTTCAGCAGACATCCCAAATTGAGCTTCGCAAAACAGGGGGAAAGCCCCGTACATACTCGATTGCAGAAATGAAAGCAAAAACCCACTGATTATCAGTAATCTAAACTGTTTGGCATGAAGTACACCCTCAGCACTAGCTAGTAATTTCCAGAAGCGGGTTGAAAGTGGACTAGGTCGACCAGGCAGATTCAGTCGTTCAGGATCTTTTGTATCAACGGTTTCAGGCAGGAAAAATATGACCATCAAAAAGCTGATCAGTGACATCGTAGCGGCGAAAAATCCGGTCAACTCGTAACGATATTCCGTGACGAAACTCCCCAATTCATAGAGTCCGATTTGGTTGAAAAAGCCGGCAAATGAGGGGTGAATGATGCCTACAGCTAATGCTGGACCCAGAACAAATCCAATTCCAAAAGCAGCTCCTATAAGTGCCATGCCCGATGCACGTTTATCTGCGGTGGTGATATCAGCGATGTAAGCCTGTGCCGCGCCTATATTACCTCCCATCATACCCGCCATCATGCGAGATAAAAATAAAGACATCAGCGAACCGGCTAGGCCAAACCATATATAGGCAACCACACCGCCAAAGGTGGAGATCAACATGACCGGTCGGCGACCAACCCGATCAGACCAACTTCCCCAAAGGGGAGAAAAAACGAGCTGTGCGAGGGAGTAAATACTGTAGAGCAGTCCTATTTCGACGGGTGAGGCATTGAATTTTCCGGCATAAAATGGTAGTAATGGTAATATTACCCCAAAACCGAGGAGATCGACCATTACGACCGCGAAGACCGTTGCAAGGGCCTTTTTTGTATTTATAGGACGTG
This sequence comes from uncultured Chitinophagales bacterium, assembly GCA_964640035.1. Taxonomy (GTDB): domain Bacteria; phylum Bacteroidota; class Rhodothermia; order Balneolales; family CAYWCV01; genus CAYWCV01. The sequence continues at coordinate 43,694 of CAZXGO010000001.1, read as the reverse complement.
AGCTTGTTTCCAAAGCTTAGGAATTGACCTGAAATGATTTCACCGCATCAACGAAAGCTCGGAGATGACGTATGTCGGAGTGAGGTAAAGGTACCGAAGACAGACTTACAATGAAATCGCCCGGGCCAAATAGCTCTATAAAACGACCCACACTCTGGTGAATCACCGGAAGAGGGGAAAGCAACCTTCCTGCGTCGAAAGGACCCACAATAGGCAGGCTCCAATGGCTTTGTTCCCTAATTAGTGCAGCATTAGTATGCAGATCAGGAAACCACCCCCAGACGCCAGCTTTTTTAAAACGGGTAATTTCTCCATCCATACCCGGAGCTTTGAGAATAAATTTGATATCAGGTACCTGTTTGACGATGTTTTCTAGCCAGGGTACGATAAAAACGGCTTGATCTTCGGGTCCGATGAGATTCGCCCATGGTTCTTCGATGTAGACGTACTCAACACCGCTATTTTTCATGAGCTTAGCCCAGGCTATGATGGCCTCTGAGCTTCTGGCCAGAAGAGTACGTGCCTCCGCTGGATATTGAAACATCAGGGCCCGAAAACGAGGTTGCCAGAGAGCACGTCCTTCGATGAGGTGTCCGGTAAGGCTAAATGGTCCCAGATGCCGTACCACGATGGTCTTTTGATTGGAAAGATCCTGACAGGCTTTGATCAGTGACAGGTCGTGATGCAGTACTTCTGTGGATCGAAGTCCTAGGGATCGAATTTGGGCCGGTGAGTGCAGATGTTCTTCTAGAGCGGGAGCGCCATCGGTTCCGACCCGGAGCGTACTTCCCAATAAGGCTGCCGCCGCCAATGGGTGGCTGTACGGGGGGAGCGCATCCAGGGCGAGTTCATGTGCCGTCTCACAAACGATACGGCTGGAAATATTAGGGTCCGTATAGATATCTTCCCAGGAATGAGCATCCAATATTGAACGTACTTTGGGGTTCCAAAGAGCAACAAGGTCTGCAAACCAAACAGGTATAGAACGGGAGGGGTCGTCAAGCATAAAGCACAAGAAATCGAGTTGACCCGTTAATGTACGACAGATCCATTCAACATACTTCATTTGTACCCTACCACACCCTATCTTAGTCTTATTGATCCTGTCTCGATCCCCGATCCTTCACTCTTCACCCTTCAATCTTCAATCTTCAATGGCCTTAGTTGTATGGATAACCGGTGCCAGTTCCGGAATTGGTGAAGCACTGGCTCATGAATGGGCGGCAAAAGGAGCACGTCTGATTCTCTCTGCCCGAAATCGGGAGAACCTCGAGGCCGTAAATAAAGCCTGTGGCGGTAATCACCTGATCCTTCCATTAGATATGGAACATGATAAAAACTATGAACAGCTGGTGGAAGAAGCATGGGCATGGCAAGGGCGTGTCGATATCGCCGTTCATAATGCAGGGATAAGTCAACGAGCCAGAGCTGAAGAAGTAAGCGACGAGGCGTTAGACAAAATTATGCAGGTGAATTTTATTGGAGCAGCTAAATTGGCCCGTTTGCAACTCCTTCGTTTTCAAAGCCAGAGATCTGGTCATTTTGTGGTGATTACTAGCCTGTCTGGTAAGTTTGGTGTTCCGTATCGTAGTGTCTACTGTGCCTCAAAACACGCCTTGCATGGCTATTTCGACTCTTTGCGCGCCGAAAACGCCAGTTACCCCATTCGAGTAACTATTGTAGCGCCAGGCTATATCAAAACGGATGTTTCTATCAATGCTTTGGGTCCTGAAGGTAAACCAACCGGGGTTATGGATGAGAATCAAGCTCAGGGTTTACCTGTCGAAGTATGTGCGAAAGCAGTAGTAAAGGCAGTAAGCAAAAACAAAGAGGAGCTCATCATAGGTGGACCAGAACGTTTTGGGGTGATGTTAAAACGCTTCTTTCCGGGCCTGTTGAGTAAGGTTCTTGCAAACCGTGCAGGGTACTAATTTTGCTTTAATTCGCCTTATTCGTATTTTTATATTCTGATCATTTTTTTAATTCCTCGAAGTATTGCCATGCTGTACACCATCATTCTCATTCTAATCGTATTAATCTGCGTCTTGCTTACTCTAGTCGTTTTACTCCAGAGTGGTCAAGGCCAAGGTTTATCTGGTGGGCTTGCAGCTATGGGATCTGCTTCACAAATGATCGGTGCTCGTCGTACAGCTGACATCCTTTCGAAGGCAACATCCTATTTGGGTGGTGCTTTTTTGGTTTTGTGCGTACTAGCGAATTTCTTCATTGAAGGTTCTGGTACCCGCTCTGCCGTCCAGAGTCGTGCCGCAGGTACCGCTGCTCCGGTAGAACAAACGCAACCTTCCGACAGCCCATCCGCTCTACCTGCTCAGCCTGCTCCAGCAGCTGCAGACAGCGCACGATAAAAGCGCTAGACAACCGGGCGTATGAGCTCTGGTCCGTTGTGCTCGGCTTTATTCACCAGCTCGCTCACCCTGTAAAGAGACATCCTCTCGTTCGGGTATGGTTTTAGCATCGATTGCAGGATGTCGTAGTCCTCATACAAAGGGTCCAGCCAGTCGGCATAATCTTTTTTCTTTAGGATCACCGGCATCCGCTCATGAAGAGGTTGTAAAAGGTCATTCGCCTGGGTTGTTATGATGGTAAACGTAAACAGTGCATCTCCATTGGGATCTTCCCATTTGTCAAAAAGTCCGGCAAATCCCATTACTTCCTGGTCAAGAGCTCGAATGTAATAAGGGATTTTCGCTTTCCCCATTTTTTGCCATTCATAAAAACCACTTGCCGGAACGATACAACGTTGTCGTTGAAAGGGTTTTTTAAAGGATGGCTTCTCGAGTAAGGTTTCACTTCTGGCATTAATCATCGAATATGCATCGGCGGGATCTTTTGACCAACTTGGGATGAGTCCCCAGCGCAATGGACCAATCTTTTTAATTCGAGCTTTCCCAAGTAAGACGACCGGCAAGAACGAGCCGGGACTAGCATTGAAATTGGGCTCAAAGAGCTGTTCGTCGTCGCTGCTAACACCAAATGTTTCCTGAATTTTCTCTTTCCCGGCAAAGAAAGCATAACGTCCACACATAGGGTACTACTTTATGAATAGTGAAGATCGCATTCAGTGAAGATACCACCGAACGCGAAGGAAACAAACGCTTGCGATGATGCGACAAATGACAGACCTTATGCAAAAACAATCTTCAGATGATGCCAAATCTATTTTTTAATCCTAAAGAGGGTCGAATCCGCGCTGCCTGGCGCCTGCTATTTCAGCTAATTCTAGCACTTGTTTTCTCCTTGAGTTTACGATTCATTCCAAGCCTGATGGGTTTCGAGGGAATGACAGTAACGATGGTGATTGTAGCCCTGGGTTTCACAGCATCGATTTATGTTGCAGCTCTTTTCTTTGACCGTCGGCCCTTCGAAGAATTTGGTTTACAACGGCAAATTGGGTGGAAAGGTGAATTCGTGGAAGGGCTTGCATTGGGTTTGACCGCGATGCTACTCATTTGGCTTGTGGGTTGGGTGTTTGGCATTTATACCTTTGAAGGATTTGGGTGGAATAGGTCGGCCGTCAGACCCTGGTTAGCATCGATTGGCTCCTATTTTGTGCTTATGGTTGCGGTAGGTTTTTATGAAGAGCTTTGGACTCGTGGATATCAGATGAAGGTTTTAGCGGAGGGTTTACATGGCTGGAAAATATCAGCAAGCGTTGCAGTGAGTGTCTCTGTTATTATAACATCGATCGTTTTTGGCCTCCTTCACGCCGGTAACCCGAATGCAAGTTGGGTTTCAACCCTCAATGTAAGTCTTGCGGGTGTGATGCTGGCATTACCATATGTGTTTACAGGCCGGCTGTGGTTGTCGATTGGGCTTCATTTTAGCTGGAATTTTGCTCAAGGCGCGGTATTTGGATTCCCGGTGAGTGGCACTGTTTCGAGATCGTCGATCATTCAGACGACGCAGTCTGGAGCTTCGTGGATAACCGGGGCTGAATTTGGTCCTGAGGCAGGGGTGATGGGACTTGGAGCGATAGGCGGGCTTATACTATGGATGGTATGGCGACGTGGTAGAATGTCTATGGTTCCAATGGCAGAAGGTTTTGTCAAAGCACCAGAGGCTCGATTAGGGGAGGATAACAGAAGTTTTCGTATCTTGCGGTGATACTAAAAATGCGTTCGTAGCCCAGATGCGACCGGACGAGCAACAGATTAATACGACTGTTTTGTCATTCTCCGAATTCGGACTCAGCCCGGAAATCCTTGATGGGATACGGGATATGGGTTACTCCCAAGCTACACCTATTCAGCAGCAAGCCATTCCGGTCGTCCTCGACGGAAAAGATATCGTTGCCTCTGCACAAACAGGGACCGGTAAGACTGCAGCTTTCGTGGTACCCATTCTGCAAAAAATCCTTAACAGCCCTGATAAAGGCTTGCAATGTCTCATCTTATCACCCACCCGTGAGTTGGCACAGCAAATTGATGAGCAAATCTTTGCAATAGGGTATTACGCCAACATACCATCCGTAACCATTTATGGTGGTGGCGATTGGGGCGAGCAACAAAAAGCCCTGGAGCGCGGCGTTCGAATTATAGTTGCCACCCCAGGTCGTTTACTGGATTTAATGAAAGTACGTAATCTGGATTTCAGTACTGTTGAAGTCCTCGTTCTTGATGAGGCCGATCGTATGCTTGACATGGGCTTTATCCCTGATGTGCGTACCATCATCAACCGGGTTCCTAAGGATAGACAAACCCTCTTTTTCTCTGCAACCATCAACGAAAAGCTGAAGCCCCTACTTCAAGAGTTTTTGGTTGACCCCGTTCGTATTTCTATAGCTCCAAATAAAGCGGCCAAAGGAGTAAACCAATGGCTCTATTACTGTGAATTTCACCAGAAAGCTGATCTGGTCAAATTCTTAATGGATGATGATCGCTTTCCATCATGTATTCTATTTACGAGCACAAAGCGAGGGGCTGACGAACTTGCCAGGGAGTTACGCCGTAAACGATTGACAGTGGCGAGTATCCACGGTGATCGGACACAACAGGAGCGCGAAGAGGCTTTAGCGGCTTTCAAAGCTGGAACGATTCGGATTCTGGTTGCAACTGATGTTTTGGCACGCGGCATCGATATTGAAGAGGTCTCTCTTGTGATCAATTACGACGTCCCCCGCGAGTTGGAAGATTATATACATCGAATTGGCCGTACAGCTCGAGCCGATGCAAGTGGGGATGCCATTACCTTTGTTTCACCTCAGGATCGTAGATATTTTGAAGCCATTAAAACAGCGATGGGCGACAAATTGGTTGTCCTGAAGCTTCCGGATTCTATAGCCGGTGGAAAAACCCTGGAGACTGCTGAGACCGACCCAAAAAGGGAACAAGTAAGGGACAATAACGACAGAAGTTATCGGGAGAAACACCGCCAATCGGAACGACGTCAAAAAGAAGAACTTCCTCGAGTCGAGGAGAAAGCTGTTGTTGAAGCCTTACCATCCAAAAAAGAAGACGAAGCAAGAAACCCAGAAGCCAGAGAAAACCGACGTCGTCGTGGCGGTCGAAATCGTCGGCGCAGGGGTCCGCGTCAGGAAACTTCAGATAATCCTCCCCAGAGAGTGGAAATGGAAACTCGTCAACATCAGCGACGCAATCCTCAACATCCTACAAAAACTCGTGAAGCGCAGAACAAGCACGAAAATAAGCAAGGTGGACCATCTAATCGTAAAGACGCTCAACAGCCGTCGGCACATGGTCAAGAGCAACACACTTCAAGAAAACCACATCCTCGTGGACGTGATTACCGTGGCGAAAGAACCCCGAACCTGGGAGTTACACACAAGCTTCCGGTAACAAACGATCTATCTTCAATGTCGACTTCCCTCAAAGATCCTAAGGCAAAACACGCACATAAGCGTAAGCCTCACACGCCAACGCCCCCACCCGAGAAAAAAGGCTTCGTCGGCTTGATCAAGAAGATCTTTGGTAAGTAATTCTAACTTTGTTACTACAGCTTTATTAGGCTGTCTCGACTGATCCTGAGTACACTAAATCGAAAATAGCCTCAAACGCTTTCAGCGTTTTGTCGATGTGAACTTGTGTATGGCTTGCTGTTGGAATGAGTCGGATAAGAACCATGCCTCGTGGTACTACAGGATATGCCACACCACTCACGAATACCCCATGATTTTCGCGTAGCTCGCGCATGATCGTTTGAGCCAAATCGGTGCTACCTTTAGTAAGAACCGGAACGATGGGGCTTTCACTAGGCAGCACATTATAACCGAGGTCGGAGAGCCCTTTACGGAGTTTTTTGGCATTATCCCAAAGCTTATCACGCCATTCAGGATGCGCCTTAATTTGACGCAGACGTTCCCGTGCCGATAATACGATAGCAATTGGCAGAGATTTCGCAAAGATTTGGCTGCGGACGGTAGCTTTGAGGAATTCTATCACTTTAGGTTCTGTCGCAACGAATGCTCCGATGAGTGCAAATGCTTTGGCAAAGGTGCCAAAATAAATATCAATGCCATCGTTGACACCAAGATGAGTTCCTGTTCCGGATCCATCATGACCCATCGTTCCGACTCCGTGAGCATCATCGACCAGAAGGCGGAAGTTGTACTTTTCCTTGAGTGCAACGATTTCACGAAGTTTACCCAAGTCTGACGTCATCCCAAATACTCCCTCTGTGATGACGAGTATCCCTGAATTCGGTTTAGAATTTGCCGTGGCTCGTTGTAGTTGTTTCTCTAAACTTTCGATGTCATTGTGCTTATAGACATAGGTCTCGCACATTGCCAACTGCTTGCCATCAACGATACAGGCATGGCTAAGCTCATCATAAATTAAAAAGTCGTCTCTGCTCACTAAGGCGTGAATAACGCTCATAATGCCCTGATAACCATAATTGAGTAAAAATGCGGCAGGTTTATGAACAAAATCAGCTAACTCGCGCTCTAGGGCTTCGTGGTCGTCCGAGTTACCAGTCATCAAGCGTGCACCCATTGGAACACTGAAACCATAATCGGCGCCTGCTTTGGCATCAACAGCTCGCACAGATGGATTGTTTCCAATACCAAGGTAGTCGTTAATACTCCAAACGACCATATCCTTACCGTTGAATTTCATTTTGGGTCCTGCAGGACCTTCAAGTTTTGGAAACGTGTAATATCCATAACCGTCAGATGTGAAAGGTCCCAGTGGACTTTGACGGGTATTGAGCTTCTCAAATAAATCCATGTAATAAAAAAGGGGAATTAGATTTTGTGCAACAGAGTTGAAGCCGATGATCCTGACTTTTAGACGACAGATCAATCAAAATTACGCATAACATTATCAAATTCAAATGTCCGGGTCACTAGCTGGTCCATGTAATCATCAGGAGCCACCACAGATATGCAAAGACGATGCTTACGATAGCGATAGGAGCCGTCCACGTAAAGTGATTTTTAAAACTGAACGATATTCCATCTTTTGAAGCCTGCTCGGCGACAATCAAATTGGCTATCGATCCGATTAAAATGAGGTTACCGGCTAGCGTGCTTGTTATAGATAATAGATATTGGAGTGGCACGATTCCATCGGGCATTTTAGCCATAAGGAGCATGACTGCAGGAACGTTCGAAACAAGATTAGATAATACAATACTGATCATAGAGAATGTAAGAGGTGAATAAAGATCCACATTGCGATCAGCAAGCCACTGGTAAGCGGCATCCAAACCTCCGGTAGCCTGAAATCCCTCAATGATGATAAATAAAGCAATAAATAAAATGAGTAACGACCAGTCTACATAAGCTAAAAAGCGTCTGGAGGCAAGGGTTCTGCTCATGAGAAGAATGGAAGCCACGCCTAATATGGTAATCTCCCGAGGTACGCTGGTAAAAAACAGCGTAACCATAGCCAGCAAGACTATAATCCCTTTTTGTGTTTCATATGGATTGTACGGTGCCCCGCGCTCGAGTGACAATGAGCTTGACTCTTCAATGGGTGATGCGTCAGTTTTTGGGGAATTATCGGTTAAATTTTCACGAATAGCCCAATAAAAGAGAATGACTAGGCTAACTAACACCGGTGGAAGACACCAAAGCATGAAGTCAGCAAAATCCAGTGATGCACGCTGTGCGATGTACATATTCTGTGGATTTCCAATGAGAGTAGCTGCTGAACCAATATTACTGGATGCCGCCAAAGCCAAAAGAAAAGGCAGCGGCTTCCAGCCCCTTTTTCGGCTTATCTCAATAACTACCGGACTAAGTGCTAAACAAATAACATCATTGGAGAGTACTGCAGAAAGAGCGGCTGAAATTAAAATCAGCATTCCCATAAATGACTGTGCTTTGTCAAACGTTTGAGCACTTTTTAGAGCAATTAAACTATAAAAACCACCGAGGCGAAATTGAGCCGAGAGGATCATCAACCCAAAAAGTAGGATAAGTGTGCTATAATCGATAGCCATAATAGCCGTATCGATCTCAATGGTTGCTGTTAAAATCATTAACATAGCGCCCAATAGAGCCACTCCTGTTCGATCAAGCTGAAAACCAGGTATTCTGCCAAGCGCAATTCCGATATAGGATATTGCGAATATAATGACGCCCAAATAATCCATACTATTTCAGAGTTTTGAGTTATACAGCCGTAAAGATATCGTTTTTGCGTTTCAGCGACTAAAATGATACACTATTGCCGAGCTCTTGTAAATAAAAGGAAATCTATGAATTACATTTGGGCAGGATTAATCATCATTAGCCTGGTCTTTGCCATAGTAAATGATACCGTTGATCTGGTGAAAAATACATACGAAAACGGCTCAGAGAGATCTCTGGAGCTACGTTTCCCAAGTAATGGTGATTTTGATCGCCGCCAGGATATCGGATTTATGATTCCTGGAGATACAACTCTTTTTAAGGCAACCTGGCGACCCACTTCAGCTGGCAATGAACTGCTGATCCCTGTTCAGGATGGACTTCCAGATCTATGGTTACGCATAGCAAATAATCAGGATGCTCGCGACAAAACGGTTCTCGCTGCTCAGGTTCAGAGAGCCAATATTGCTGTAGCTGTAGTGGTCTTGCCTGAAGTGCAATTCGTTAAGTTAAGGGCCATCGCCAGTGCAGCCTTTGAGATGGCTGAATTTGCGGTTACGCTTGCTCTTGGTCTGATTGGTATTATGGCTTTGTGGCTAGGGATGATGCGCATTGCCGAAAAATCTGGCCTTATTGAAAAGCTCGTAGTCGTTGTGGCTCCTCTTATGCGAAAACTATTTCCAAATGTTCCCGAGAATCACCCGGCTATGGGTGCGATAAGTTTAAATATGACTGCAAATATTCTAGGTCTCGGTAATGCAGCAACACCTATGGGTATCAAAGCCATGGAAGAGCTTCAAAAATTAAATCCAAATAAAGAGACTGCAACTAATGCCATGTGTATGTTTTTAGCCATCAATACCTCCAGTGTACAGATTGTACCACCGGTTACCTTGATAGCTCTGATGGGAATCGGCGTAAGCGAGCTATTCTTTAGTATTCTGATAACAACCATCATTTCGACAATCGTAGCGATTTCTGCCGCTTTGTGGTTTGCTAAAAGGAATCCTGAGCCGCCATATCTTCTTGAGGAGGCCGACTAATGCAACTTATTAGTGTTTTCATATTGCCCTTATTACTGGTATCGATCCCTTTGTATGGGCTTATCCGAAAGGTGAAAGTCTATGAAGAATTCGTTGTTGGCGCAAAAGAAGGCTTTGAAATTGGTGTTCGGATTATTCCCTACCTGGTTGGCATCTTGTTTGCCATTGGCATGTTTCGGGCTAGTGGTGCCATGGATTGGATTATTGCAGGGTTGAATCCTGTGCTTGGACTGATCGGATTTCCGGCAGAGGTGCTCCCAATGGGTATCATGCGATCCCTTACTTCAAGTGGGTCGGTGGGTATTTTAGCTGATTTGATCAAAGTACATGGTGAAGATTCTATCCTTGTAAAAATTGCAGCCACCATGTTTGGTTCAACTGAAACAACCTTTTATGTGATTGCCGTGTATTTTGGAGCTGTTGGTGTTCGCAACAGTATGTATGCCATCAAAGCCGGGCTTATGGCTGATTTTGCTGCAGCATTTGCATCCGTGTATGTTTGCTATCTGTTGTTTGCTTGATTCGAATCATTAGAGCTTACTTCCATTAACCGCTATCTCTTTTTACATGCGCCGTTCATCCATTATTGTTCATGCCGGTTTGGAACCGAATCCCACAACCGGTGCAATAGCTCCGGGGTTTGAGCCATCTACCATTTTCAGATATCCTGAGGAGGGCTACCACGCAGCAGCTTATGGCTACTCGCGCAACAATAATCCCGGACGTGAGCGCCTCGAAAGGGCAATCGCTGCGCTAGAGGGTGGTGAACAGGCAGCCGCCTTTGGCTCTGGAATGGCGGCCATCCAAGCTGTGATTCAATCGTTGGGCTCCGGTATGCACGTTATTGCACCCCTTGATGTGTATCACGGTACACGTACCCTTCTCAATGATTTTAGGGATCGATGGGGACTCGAGCTCAGCTACGTGGAGATGTCAGAGGTGGATGAGGTTCGGAAAGCATTCAAGCCGAATACAGCACTTATTTGGCTGGAATCGCCTTCAAACCCCATGTTGAATCTTAGCGACATCTCTTTGATCGCTGCGCTGGCACATGAAAAAATGGTCACCGTTTGCGTTGATAACACCTGGCCGAGTCCAATTTTGCAGCAACCCCTTGCGCTAGGTGCTGATCTGGTGATGCATTCAACGACAAAATATTTGGGTGGTCATAGCGATTTACTCGGAGGAGCGATCGTGAGTAAGACAGGGAGAGGCCTATTTGAAAATATCCGTAAGATGCAACAGATTGCAGGTGCAGTGCCATCACCCTTTGATTGCTGGTTGCTGCTCCGGAGCATAAGAACTCTTGGGATTCGGGTCAAACAACAGGTTGCTAATGCCAAGGAAGTTGTAGACTGGCTAACAAAGCAAGATTGGGTAGAGAAGGTATTTTATCCCGGACTTCCTGATCACCCAGGGCATTCCATTGCGAAAAAACAGATGTCTGACTTTGGCGCTATGATCTCGTTTACGGTAAAGTTGAGCCCAGAAAAAGTACTTTCGATGGTATCAAAAAGCAGCTTAATTAGTCCGGCGACGAGTCTCGGAGGTGTTGAAAGTACATGGGAACATCGTTTCAGTACCGAAGGACCCCTATCAAAAACCCCTGATACATTGATTCGCCTATCCGTGGGTATAGAAGATGTTGATGACCTGATTGAAGATATCCAACAATCCTACCAGCTTGCTCGCTAAACCGTCTTTGGGCGATCTTTTACGATTTCCTGAATGGCTCTGGTGATGGTTGTCTTACCTTGAAGAAGATCTTCTGAGAGCTCCTTAAAACGCTGCTTGTGAGCATCAAGATCCCAAAATCGTTGAATAAGTTCCGTTTCGATTAGCTGTTTGAATGCTTCAGAGCGTTGACGCTGACGTTTCTGGTCGAAGAATCCATTATTTCGACGATCATTGACCTCATGATTAATCTGTTCGATCACTTCATCAATCCCCATTTTTTCGGTGGCACTAGTTAGTAGTACGGGTACGGATTTATGTGGATGTAGTACATGTAAGGCTGCTTCATATTCTTTGGCGGCCACTTTTGCACGTGGGCGATTATCCCCATCGGCTTTGTTGATGATGAGCATGTCGGTAATTTCGAGAATACCTCGTTTTATGCCTTGCAAGCCATCACCAGCTCCTGTTAAGGCGAGTAGGAGGAATAAATCCGTCATTGATGCGACTTCAAACTCTGATTGACCAACACCCACGGTTTCTATGAGGATGCAATCGTAGCCGGCGGCCTCACAAAGTAGGATGGTTTCACGTGTTGATCGGGCAACACCTCCTAGTACGCCAGCTGTTGGGGAGGGACGAATGAAAGCAGAAGGATGAGAACTGAGT
>CAZXGO010000001.1:29317-31744 GCA_964640035.1 uncultured Chitinophagales bacterium | reverse complement strand
CCTAGGATACTACCACCTGTATGTGGACTACTCGGGTCGACTGCCAGAACGGCTACTTTATGGCCCTGTTCGATGAGTTCTAGACCCAGAGCCTCTATGAGAGTACTTTTACCGACCCCAGGCACGCCGGAGATGCCTAATCGGATGCTTTTTCCGGAGTGTGGTATAACCTTTTCCAGTATCTCCCGTGATGCGGCTGCATCTTCAGGCAAGGTACTTTCAACAAGCGTTATCGCTTTGGCGAGCGATCTGCGGTTGCCGGCTATGAGTTGCTCGAGGTCAGGCTTTTCCATGGATCTTAGCTTCGACCGCATCTAAAACTTTACCTGCCGCGAGAGGGATATTGGTACCGGGTCCAAAAACTTCAGCGACACCTGCCTTGATGAGGAAATCGTGGTCCTGTACGGGTATCACACCACCTGCAATCACCACGATATCGCCAGCACCTTCAGCTTTGAGTAGCTCTATAAGGCGTGGGATGAGTGTCTTGTGTCCGGCAGCTAGGCTAGATACCCCTATGATATGTACGTCGTTTTCGATCGCCTGTTTTGTGGCTTCATCGGGCGTGGAGAATAAAGGACCGATATCTACATCAAAACCCAGATCGGCAAAAGCGGTAGCGACGACTTTTGCCCCTCTGTCATGGCCATCCTGACCCATTTTTACGACTAAAATACGGGGTCTTCGACCTTGCTTCTGGGCAAAAGAGTCTATGCGAAGCTTGAGGGCTTCATAATGAGGATCGCCTGCATAAACATGATCGTATACACCTTGAATCATATGATGATGGGCTTGATGACGACCCCAAACATTTTCAAGGGCCGTCGTGATTTCACCGACTGTAGCCCGAAGCCTTGCCGCATTCACAGCTAGTTCGAGCACATTTTTATTGGGATCGTTAGCAGCTTCTGTCAATGCCTGTAAAGCTGTTTCGACAGCAGCCTGATCGCGTTGAGCTTTGATACGTTGAATGCCTTCGATCTGTGCCTGACGTACGGCAGTGTTGTCTATATCTAGGATGTCAACCGGATCTTCGTCATTTAGAACATATTTGTTTACCCCGACAATCACAATATCACCTTTGTCGATCCCAGCCTGTTTACGGGCAGCCGACTCCTCGATTCGGCGTTTTGGCATTCCGGTACAAATGGCTTCTGCCATTCCACCCAGGCTATCAACTTCGCTGATGATTTCCCGGGCTTTAGCCACCATATCAGCTGTTAGTCGTTCCATAGCATAGGAACCTCCAAAGGGATCAATGGTATGGGTGATATCGGTCTCGTGTTGAAGTATAAGCTGTGTGTTACGTGCAACACGTGCAGAGGTCTCCGTTGGCAATGAGATGGCCTCATCATACGAATTTGTGTGCAAAGACTGGGTTCCGCCCAACACGGCAGCCATCGCTTCGATAGTGGTGCGAATCACATTGTTCAGAGGATCTTGAGCAGTAAGACTCCAGCCTGACGTCTGGCAATGTGTGCGCAACATGAGTGATTTTGGATCTTTGGGATTGAACCGTTCTTTCATGAGTTCCGCCCAAAGTTGACGAGCAGCACGAAGCTTGGCAATTTCCATAAGGAAATTCATGCCAATAGCGAAGAAAAACGACAATCGGGGGGCAAAATCATCCACATCCAGACCAGCATCCACCGCTGCTTGTACGTACTCGATTCCATCGGCAAGCGTAAATGCCAATTCCAGGGCGCTATCGGCGCCTGCTTCCTGCATATGATAGCCGGAAATAGAGATCGAATTGAATTTCGGCATCTTTTTGCTTGTATAGGCAATAATATCGGCCACAATTCGCATCGAGGGACTGGGTGGATAGATATAGGTATTGCGAACCATGAACTCTTTGAGAATATCGTTCTGGATGGTTCCGCTGAGTTGCTCTGGTTTAACTCCCTGTTCTTCTGCTGCAACGATATAGCACGCCATGATCGGGAGTACGGCACCATTCATCGTCATGGAGACCGACATTTCATCGAGAGGAATACCATCGAATAATATCTTCATATCCTCCACAGAGTCGATTGCCACCCCAGCCTTGCCTACATCACCAATAACTCTGGGATGGTCGGAGTCATATCCACGGTGTGTGGCAAGATCAAAGGCCACACTCAAACCCTTTTGCCCGGCTGCAAGATTTTTTCTGTAGAATCTGTTTGATTCTTCTGCTGTTGAGAAGCCTGCATATTGCCGAATGGTCCAGGGACGCTGAGTGTACATCGTGGGATAGGGGCCACGTGTGAAGGGTTCGATACCTGGAAATCCGGGGTTAAGATCGCTGGTATCTTCTGAGGTGTAGAGCGACTTGAGTTGAATGCCCTCGGGTGAAGTTCGATCCAATCGTTCTACGGGTTCACCTTTAAGCGCTTTTTGAACCTGGTTTTCCCATTGTTTTTTCAAGTCCGAACTCATGGTTGT
>CAZXGO010000001.1:0-29307 GCA_964640035.1 uncultured Chitinophagales bacterium | reverse complement strand
CTCTAGAAAGACAAAGATGTGGAGACGTGGTGCCTTCTCTGGTCATAATGCATCTTTGAAAGGTACCAAATTCCGTGTCAATTTGTTGGTGCCTTCAGTGTTACTACTCGTCAGCAAAGACTTGTTCTGGCTTTCGAAGGGGCGTCTCATTCAAATTGGCATACATTTCTTCCCTCAACTGTTGAATGGTAAGTCCAGAACTAATTTTCCCGTTTGAAGCTACAGAGAGTCGCCCATTTTCTTCTGATACTACGATCACAAAAACGTTATTGTTCTCACTTACCCCTAAAGCGGCTCGGTGCCTTGTGCCTAAACTGGCTGAAATATGCTGATTTTGACTGATCGGCAGATAGCACGATGCCGCAACGATTCGGTTGTTACGAATGATCACGGCTCCATCGTGGAGGGGTGTGTCTTTCAAAAAGATAGAGACCAGCAAGCGACTTGTAACGCGCGAGTCAATGCCTTCACCCGATTCAATAATTTCAGTAAGAGACGCATTTTTAGCGAATACGATCAGGGCACCCGTTCGGGTACGTGAAAGGGTACGAACGGCGTCTAGAACCTCGTCAACAACGGTATCATCCTGTGGAGATCGAAAGAACCTGTCTATACTTGTGTTTTGTCCCAGATTGTAGAGCAGCTTACGGATTTCTGGCTGGAAGATGATAATCAATGCAAGCACGCCGACATCAAGCAGGTTGCTCAACATGAAATTGATCGTGGTAAATCCAAGTGCGTTCACCAGAATATTTACCAAAAAGAGTATGATCAAGCCAACGAAAGCAGGTACAGCGAAACTTCCTCTGATCCAACGGTACACCGTGAATAGAGCAAACGCGATGATGAGGGTTTCAATAATATCCTTGAAACCAAACTCTAAAAAACTAAAGGGAGAGAGGTTCAATGAAAGGAGTTACGTTGAGGATTTGACGATCGAAGAGCATTATACACTAAAATGATGTCTTTCGCTTCCTGAATATCGTGTACTCGAAGAATTTTTGCACCTCTCACCAATGCATCATAATGCAGTGCTAGGGTACCTGCCAATCGACCCTCTAAAGGGCGATTGTTTAGTATGCTTCCAATGATGCTTTTTCTAGAGGCACCTACCAGGATTGGGCTTCCCCAACGTTGAAGAACCTTAAGTTGAGATAAAATCTCCAGATTATGATCCAAGGTTTTACCAAAACCGATTCCTGGGTCGATGATTATAGACTGAACACCAATACGACGTGCGTACGAAACCTGCTTGTCCAGGAATTCAACAACTTCGCCTAAAACATCATCATATGATGGATTTTCTTGCATGGTTT
The DNA here is from genome assembly GCA_964640035.1 of uncultured Chitinophagales bacterium. Lineage (GTDB taxonomy): Bacteria > Bacteroidota > Rhodothermia > Balneolales > CAYWCV01 > CAYWCV01. The sequence goes on along the minus strand of CAZXGO010000001.1, from coordinate 27,991 downwards.
TGGGCTCACCCTTCGAATGCATGATGATGAGCGCCATATCAAACTCGGCACATAATTCTGCGAATCGTGGTTCTTTTTGGAGTCCTGACACATCATTGATGATATGCACACCTAATCGATTGGCTTCAAGGGCAACTTCATAGCGGGTGGTATCGATGGAAAAAAGGGTATTTGGAAAGCGAGGAATGGCAGCTTCCAGGACTGGTACCACTCTGGAAAGCTCTTCTTCCACGGAGATGGGTTCTGCCCCTGGTCTGGTAGATTGGCCACCAACATCGATAATGTCGGCGCCTTGTTCGATCATTTCGTCTATCCGTTGAAGTGCGGATTGGGGTTCATAAAAAGAACCCCCGTCAAAGAATGAATCGGGGGTCGTGTTTAAGATTCCCATTACCTTTGGAGTACTCAGATCCAAAGATAAATTTCGACATTTGAGAACGGTTTTACCGTCCGGTTTAACGATTTTAGGCATTTCTAGCTATCAACCAGCACAACCTTACCACTGCTTGATGTCATCAACCGATTTTGCTTTCTCAGCCCACTCATCGGCACTTGGGAGGGCATCTTTTCCTTCGCTGATCACACGATCAGACCATTGTTCAGCGAGGCGTGCATTCCATTCAGTGTAATGTTCCCATTTTGCAGGCACCTCATCATCAGGATAAATGGCTTCCACAGGGCATTCAGAAACGCATGCATCACAATCAATGCACTCGTCTGGATCGATAACAAGAAAGTTAGGCCCTTCGCGAAAGGCTTCTACAGGACAAACAGTGGCACAATTGGTGTATTTGCAGTTGATGCAAGGTTCGGTTACTACGTAAGCCATATTTAACTGAAGTGTGAGTTTGAAAGAAGTATGTGAGAATATATGTGAATGTACAAGTTAGATTCAAAATAAATAAGGGTCTTTAGCTTGCTGTTTTAGCTTAAATCTATGTCTTCAAGTAGCATTATAGTGCTTGATTAGACTATTCTAGCAAGTAATAAATTTTTGCTTAATTATTAAATCATTAAAAGCTCTACAAACATGGGTGATAGTTGTATAAAGATTCATTTTTTTGGGGTATTTTATGTGGTCGTAAATGGCTGGATGCAGAAAAACGATCGGTCGTCCCAATAAGGGTACTGCATCTCTAATTCACAATCAAAAACTAACATTATGAAGCTTAATCGCTTACTATCTCTTTTCACCTTTATTTTCGTGCTCTTTGCTAGCCAGAATGTATTGGCTCAAGGTGTTACTACTGCCTCTATGAGTGGTAATGTTACGGATTCTAAAGGTGCACCGCTTGTTGGTGCGAACGTGGTGGCTACACACCAACCATCTGGTACCGTTTATGGTGCTGCAACCGATGCAAATGGTAACTACCGTATTCCCGCAATGCGCGTTGGTGGTCCATATGAGGTTAAAGTCTCCTTTATTGGTTTTGGAACCTCTGTTGTTGAGAACCTTTTTCTCCGCCTTGGTGAAAACGAGCGCCGTAATTTTGAATTGAAAGAAACCGGTGCTGAGCTGGGTTCTGTTGTAGTAACTGCAACCGCTTCTTCCATTGGTCAAACCAGCGGAACCAGTACACAAATTGGACGTAGTCAAGTTGAAAACCTACCAACTATTGATCAAGATTTGCGCGATTTCGTGCGTTTAACTCCACAAGCCAGCCTTTACGGCAGTGGAATTACATTTGCTGGTATCAACAACCGTTTCAACGCCATCTACATTGACGGTGCGGTGAACAACGACGTGTTTGGTCTCGCAAGCTCTGGCACAAACGGTGGTCAAACAGGTATTCAACCTTTTAGTATCGATATTATCGATCAGCTTCAAGTCGTTTTATCACCGTATGATGTAACCCTTGGTGGTTTCGCTGGTGGTGGTATCAATGCTGTAACCAAGTCAGGAACAAACAAATTTACTGGCTCTGCTTATACCTACTTCCAAAATGAGCGCTTGGTTGGTAAAACCAACGAGGTATTACACCAACGCTTGTACCCTAATTCATGGGAAGTTGAGCGTACACGCGTTCCTGAATTCGTAAAACGTACAACCGGTGCTTCAGTGAGTGGACCAATCAAGAAAGACAAGGCATTCTTCTTTGCCAACGTTGAACTTCAGCAGGATGAAACTCCTTCTCCGTTCGAGTTTGGTTTGTGGTCTGCAACTCCTGGTCGTGCTACAGAAGGTCAACTTAACGAACTTCGTAACTTCCTGATCAGCAACTATGGCTATGATCCAGGTACCTTTGGACCAATCAAAGACGAACTCAACGGTCTAAAACTTTTTGGAAAGATTGATTACAATCTCAACAAGAATAACTACCTGACCCTTCGTCACCAGTTTACAAAGGGTGAAAACTACGATCGTAACTCATCAAGCTCTAATACGATCAACTTCTCAAATAACGGTATTTACTTCCCAAGTACGACGAATTCTACAGCTCTTGAGTTGAACACGGTTATTGGTGATAAGCTATCAAACAACCTCATTCTGAGCTATGTAACTGTTGTGGATGACCGTGATCCAATCGGTAACGACTTCCCATATGTTTACATCAACCAACCAAGTAGTGGAGTAATTCGCTTTGGTTCTGAAGAATTTTCTACTGGAAACAGTTTAGATCAAAAAATCTTCTCCATTACGAATAATCTACGTTTGTATCGTGGTGATCACACCTTCACATTCGGTACGCACAATGAGTTCTACGATATTTACAACTTGTTCATTCCCCAAAACTATGGCTCGTATCGATTTGCAAGTCTTGATGCATTCCTTACAGGTGCACCAGCTCTGACATACAGCCGTAACTATTCATTGGTTGATGATATCACAGGTGATGGTTCTGAAGCTGCTGCTGCATTCACCGCCGCTCAATTTGGGGTCTATGCTCAGGATGAGTGGAGTGTAAATAATCGCTTCACCCTTACCTACGGTTTACGTATCGATATGCCTTTGATCTTCTCTGATCCAAATACGAGTGCTTATCTAAATGATGTGGCACTTCCAAAAATGAGACAGGTCTATGGTAATACATTACTCCAAGGTAAGCCTTATGATGCCGTAGCAAAAGGAGTAGTTGCAGGTCAAGCTCCAGATGGACAAATCATGTTCTCTCCTCGTGTTGGTTTCACCTATGATTTAAGTGGTGCATCCCAATTTGTAATGCGTGGTGGTGTTGGTGTATTTACCAGCCGTATCCCATTTGTATGGCCAGGTGCGATGTTCAACAACAATGGTGTGACCCAAGGTCAGGTAAACCAGTCAAATGCTGGTGGACCAATCACCTTCCGCCCAGACATCAACAACCAGTACTCAAACCCAACCTTCCGCGTACCTTCAGGTCAGGTTGACTTGTTCACCCCTGACTTCAAGTACCCACAGGTACTTCGTGGTAATCTTGCTTTTGATGTTGAATTGCCTTTCGGTATTCAGAGCACTTTCGAGGCCTTATATACCAAAACAATGAACAACATTGTATACACCAACATCAATGCTGACCCAACCATCGTTCGTCGTTGGACTGGTTCCCCTGACAATCGCCCGGTATATTCAGCAAAAAATATTGACAATACGTTCACAGCTGTATATCTCGCTTCCAACACTTCAAGAGGGTACAGCTATAACTTATCCGCCAGCTTTGCTAAAAACTTTGGTGGTAATGTGAATGTAAATGCTGCTTACAACTACAACGATGCGTATGCTGTAAGTGAGGGTACTTCTTCACAGAACTCCTCACAATGGCGTGGCCAGGTAAACGTTGATGGACGTAATTTTGCAAGCTATGGTCGTGCTGACTTTGCTTCAGGCCACCGTGTAATTGCATCTGCTTCTTACCGTCATGATTGGACAAAAGATGGGAACAACGCTACGACTGTATCGTTCTTCATCAATGCTCAAAATGGCCAACCATTCTCATATGTGATTGGTGGTAACAACGGCCGAAATATAAACAATGAACCAGGATCTACTAGTGCAAACCGTAGCTTAGTTTATATCCCACGTACCGCTGCTGATATCAACCTTGTTTCTTACACTGCTGGTGGTGTTACAGTAACTCCTGCTCAGCAGTGGGCATGGTTGGATGCTGTGATCAAGGATGATAAATACTTGAGCAAAAACCGTGGTAAGTATGCCGAGAAAAATGCGGCTTGGGCACCGTTCGAAACCTTCTTCGATGTTGCTCTTCGTCATGATCTTGGTCTGAATGTAGCAGGTCAACGTCAACGTATCCAGTTGATGGCCGACGTTCAGAACTTCCTCAACCTTCTTAATCCAGAATGGGGTGCCCGTTACTTTGTAAACGGTAACTTCAATAACTACTATCTGTATCAATTCGAAGGTTACGAGTCAAACGGTACAACACCTCGCTTTACCTTCCGTCAAAACACCACCGGTCTCGATCGCTATGGCGTATCCGGTACCAGCTCACGCTGGAGAATGCGTTTTGGTGTGAAATACATGTTCAACTAATCGTTGAATCGCATTTAAACAAGGGCTCCGAAAGGGGCCCTTGTTGTTTTAGGGATCAGCTATACAAATTGACCCTGCATCGTAAATCATTTATGTTGGATCGTGTTGTTATTGTAACACTGATTCATTCACTCTTTTATTTCCCTTTAGCATGTACCGAATACTCGCTCTTTTTGGGTTCAGTTTACTTTTATCTGCATGTTCAGCAAAAAAAATAGATCCTGGCTTCAAGCCCGTGATTCTAATTTCGTTTGATGGATTTCGTCCAGATTATATCGATAGATACGACACTCCAAATATCGATTTGTTGATTAGGAATGGCGTTCGAGCAGAAAGTATGATCCCGGTGTATCCTACCAAAACGTTCCCCAATCATTACTCGATCGTTACTGGTTTATACACAGAGAATACGGGGCTGATTGCAAATACGATGTATGATGAAGAATTTCAGGCTTTCTATAGTCTGGCTAACAGGGCCGCGGTACAAAATGCACGATGGTATGGTGGAGAGCCAATCTGGGTAACAGCTGAGAAGCAAGGAAAAAAAGCAGGAGTCCTTTTTTGGCCTGGATCGGAAGCACCCATCAAGGGACAGTATGCCAGTTATTGGAAAGTGTATGATCACGACATGGATTATAAAGCCCGTGTTGATACCGTAGTGCATTGGTTGAGTTTACCTGACTCCAAGCGAGTGGATTTTGTGGCAATGTACTTTGATGCTGTAGATTCCTATGGTCACTACTATGGCGTTGGTTCTGATTCACTGGAACATGCCGTCAAACGAGTAGATGAAAAACTAGGCTATCTCATCGAAGAACTCAAAAGAATCGATATCTGGCCAAATGTGGATATTGTGATTACTTCAGACCATGGTATGACAAATTCATCTGTCGAGCGATTGATCTTTCTGGATGATCTCATTGATTTAGATGATGTGATGATCGCCGATTGGAATCCTGTAGCAATGATAAGATCTAAAGAGGGAAAGCATATGGAAGTAATCCAAAAACTCAGAGCAGCTCAAAAAAACTTCCGAGTGTATTCAAAAGAAGAATTACCCGAACGCTTTAGAATGAAAAATAATCCCCGAGTGCCTGATATTGTTGTTGAAGCTAATTTAGGATACAGCATCACATCAAAAGTTCAGTATAAGGAGCGTGGAATATCGCCTGGCGTTCATGGGTACGACAATACGTATCCTGACATGCAGGCCATTTTCCTGGCCCATGGACCCTCATTTAAAAGGAACATACGTATCCCTGCGTTCCAAAATATTCACGTCTATGAACTCCTGAGTTCTCTCTTACACCTTCAGTCAGCACCCAACGACGGGTCACCCGACAGCCTCAAACATATCCTCCGTTAGGCCTATCGTAACAGGGTCATCTTTATGGTCTGGGTCTGCATTCCCAAGCGAGCCCGTATAAGGTATACCCCCGAGCTTAAACTCCCGGCCTCCCAAAGGATATCCCTTCTCCCTGGTTGCACCTGAGCACGATGGAGCCGCTGAATAAGCTTTCCCTGTACATCCAGGACATCCACGATAAGCTCTCCAGTTTCATTGACGGTTACCGGAATAACAGCATTTGGATTGAAAGGATTCGGATATCCCTGCTCAAGTATAAAAGCACTGGGAATTTCCGGTTTACTATTATCTGCGTTGCTGGTAAGCACCATGGATGCATATAGCAAACGTACCTGTGGGTCTATTTCTATGGTTTCCCACTCCATAGTGGGTTGTAATAAAAATCGCTGTTTCTGACTGTCAACCTGTATCGTTATCAGAGTGTCCTTCTTGCCGATCAATCGCACATCAAGGTCAAAGTCAAAGATAGGAACTGATTCATGAGAGCCTATTTGTTCAACATCCAACCAAACCGCACCATTACTTTCTGTTGAGCGCTGATACTTAAGATTTAGTTGTGGATACCCCTGACCATATACCCAATCTGCAAAAAACCGATCCAGTGACGCTCCATACTGGAGCTCCATCACATTCTTGAAATCTTCTGTACTTGCCGCTTTGTAAGCATATTCATCCAGATAAGCTCGAACTCCGGTAAAAAAGGCCTCATCACCCATTTTTTGGCGTAACATGTGAATCACCCAGGCTGCTTTTACATACGTTAAACGATAGTCAAACATTCGTGAGAGCTTACGCTCTTCGATAAGCTCATTCGACAAATACACCGAACCGTCTGATCGCGCTGTAATAAAAGTACGTCGCACATCAAACCAATGTTGATAATCGGCTTTACCTATAAACCGCTCCAGCGATAAGGCTTCTGAAAACGTTGCAAATCCCTCCTGTATCCACAAATCATTCCAATTACGATTCGTAACCTGATTACCAAACCATTGATGAGCCAGTTCGTGAGCAACTAAGAAGTACCCGAAATTATTCATAGAACTCATCGTTTGATGTTCCATTCCACCCATGAAACCTACCTGTGCATGACCATAACTTTCACGGGCAAAAGGATAGGGACCATAAAGCTCGGAAAAAAGATCCATCAGGGGTAAGGTTTGACGAGCCTGTTTCTCGATTTCTCTAAGATCCTGACCCTTCCAAACGTAGTTATTAATTCGTAGTGAATCATCGGATTCATTAACGTGCACAAAGCTAATCTCATCATAATCGGCAATGGCCAACGAAATTAGATATGGTGCTATAGGATAGGAATGAACCCACCAATAGGATTGTCGGGTACCCAGATCTTTAGTCCTGACCAATAGTCCATTTGAAACCACCTTCAAGGGTTTGGGAACTTCAACCTCCATAGAGACAACATCGATCTTGTCGTTTGGTCGCTGATGGGTAGGGAACCAGTCGGATGCACCATAGGGTTGACTCAAGGTCCATATCACAGGGGTATTTCGGTGCTCAGAAAATACAAAACTGCCAAAGCCTGTTGTTGGCGGCCGACCGGAATAGATAAATTGAATATGATGGGTGCCTGAGTCTAATCCTTTAGAGGGATACAGCCAAACTTCATCCTTAGCAGGTCGATGTATTGATAAGGTGTCTTTTTCGTTTAAGACTAAGGCTTGTATGTTTAGACTATCAGATAAATAAAATATTGCAGCCTGTACTGGTTCAGGCAGATCAAAATAGATATCTACCTGTGCCTCTAAAAACTTCGTATCGGGTTCAATGTTAAATTTGAGATGCATAGACGTGATGTCCATGGGCACTTTTTTGGAATCATATGGACTAAAATATCGCCCAGCTATCTTCGATTGTGATTCTAGAAAACCGGCATCTAATACTGGATTATACCTAAGTGGTTGAGCCTGAAGGTTCTGAAATGAGAACCACAGAAGTGTCAAAAGGAAATATGTTGACCTGAAAGGCATATCCCGTGATTTTATCATGTTTTTGATAAGATACGTATATTAAAACGTCCTCAAATGGACCAAAACCCTAATTGGATGCCTATACATGCTTTATGATGTCACGGTGATTGGCGCCGGAATTGTCGGATTATCAACTGCATATAAACTCAGTTTAGCCCAGCCCAATCTCAAGATTCTTATAATTGAAAAAGAGTCTGGTGTTGCTGCCCACCAAACCGGTAATAACTCAGGGGTTATTCACTCTGGAATTTATTACAAACCGGGAAGCTACAAAGCGAAAAACTGTGTAGACGGACGCCGTGAATTGGTTCAATTTTGCCAGCAGCATGGCGTTTCACATGATGTCTGTGGAAAAATTATCGTTGCTACTGATGCAAATGATATTCCGCGATTAAATACGATCTATGAACGTGGAATCCAAAATGGAATCGAAGACATTCGTCTTATCGATGAAACACAGATACGTGAAATTGAGCCTCATGCAGCCGGAGTTAAAGCTATTCATGTCGGTTGCGCGGGTATCGTTGACTTTGTAGGGGTCTGTGAGACTTTAAAGAATTTATTGGAGCTGCGTGGTGCCGATGTGGTGTTTAACGAAAAAGTGACCAGTATCAGTCAGGATAATGAGGGTTTACATATTGCAACGCTGACTTCCCTATATAAATCGCGTTGGCTCATCAATTGTGCTGGCTTGCATAGTGATAAGGTTGCAGAGGCAGCTGGTTTAATCCCTCCCGTTAGAATAGTACCTTTCAGAGGTGAATATTTTGATCTCACCCCCGAGGCTGAGTATAAAGTAAAAAATTTGATCTATCCGATGCCCAACCCACAATTTCCATTTTTGGGCGTCCATTTCACGCGAATGGCTCATGGCGGTATTGAATGTGGTCCAAATGCTGTTTTTGCATTTAAACGCGAGGGATATACGAAAACCGCGTTCGACGTTTGCGATGCAGCAGAGACACTGGCCTATCGAGGATTCTGGAAAATGGCCAGACGACATTGGAAAATGGGTTTAGATGAGTTATATCGTTCCTTTTCTCGTACTGCATTCCTCAAAAATCTTCAGACCCTCGTTCCATCACTTAACGATGAAGATATTTGTCCTGCACCATCCGGTGTACGGGCAATGGCACTTACACCAAATGGTGATATTGTCGATGATTTTATGATTCTACGTCATGGACGTGAGGTGCACGTTCTTAATGCCCCGAGTCCGGCAGCGACTGCAGGTCTAGCCCTCGGACGACAAATAGCGGCTACTGCACTCGTTCATTTTGGCTATGAACACGATTCAGATGTGACCCAAACCTTAAGTGCTTGATCCTGGAAGTTGAATCACCCAAATGAAAATTCATGTTTCTCGGGCTAGTGATGCCCCTTTTCACTTTATAGCCACCAATGATACTGGCAATGAAGTTCACCTTGATGGATCCCCTGATATTGGTGGGAAAAACTTGGGTACACGACCAATGCAAATGCTTTTGATGTCGCTTGCAGGGTGTACAGGTATCGACGTAGTTATGATTCTTGACAAACAACGTCAACTCTATGATACCTTCGATATGGATGTTGAAGGGGAGCGTATTGAAGAGGCTCAAGCAAAACCTTTCTCGCACATCACCATTCACTTTAACTTTACCGGTCAGCTTGATCCTGGCAAAGCACAGCGAGCGATCGAGTTAAGTATGGAGAAGTACTGTTCCGTAGGACTTACCATCAATAAAGCAGCTAAAATCGATTATACTCTTAAGGTTAACGGCCAGAAGTATGTCTGACAAAAAATTAGTTTTTGCGCATGATGAAACGGCTGTTATTAGGAATAGGGTAGAAGGAAGCCCACACGGTGAGCATGCAACAAGTATTTATTTGAGTTCCAGTTTTGAATTTGAAAATGCGGAACATGCCAGGGCTTTATTTGCCAATGAAGTAGAGGGTAGTATTTACTCGCGTTATTCAAATCCAAATAATGACGAGTTTGTGTCAAGGATGTGTTCCTTGGAACACGCTGAAGATGGAATTTCGGTCGCATCTGGTATGTCAGCCATCTTCACCTGTTTTGCCGCTCTTTTACAACAGGGTGATCATATCCTTTCTTCACGATCTGTCTTTGGAAGTACGCATCAGGTACTAACGACAATCTTACCAAAATGGGGCATTCAGAGTAGTTATGGAGACTTAGATACTTTCCCGCATTCCTGGGAACAGCTTGTTCGAAAAGAAACAAAGTTGTGTTATGTAGAAACTCCCAGTAATCCCGCCCTAGATATTATTGATCTGAAAGCCTTATCGACGTTCTGCCGAGATCGTGGTATAATCTTAGTTGTGGATAACATTTTTGCAACTCCTATCCTGCAAAAACCAATGGATTATGGGGCTGATATTGTGATCCACTCAGCCACTAAGTATATCGACGGACAAGGACGCGCCCTTGGTGGTCTTATTCTTGGACATAGGGAACTTATCGATAAAGTTCGCCTTTTTGCCCGTCATAGTGGACCCACCTTGTCAGCTTTCAATGCCTGGATGTTTAGTCGAAGCCTGGAAACCTTAGCTGTCAGAATGGATCGCCATTGCGATAATGCTCTTACATTGGCAAATTGGCTCTTCAATCGAACCGAAATCGATAGCATCAAATACCCTCATCATCCCTCGCATCCACAGTTTGAACTTGCAAAACGTCAAATGACAAAAGGTGGTGGCATTGTGAGTTTTACACTCAAGGGTGGACTTGAGAGTGGGAAACGTTTTCTGGATGCGCTCAAGATGTGCTCGCTCACTGCAAATCTGGGAGATGTTAGAACCATTGCCACTCATCCAGCGAGCACAACTCATAGCAAATTGACAGAATCTGAGCTGCGTGCCGTAGGTATCGAACCAGGATTGATTAGAATTTCTGTAGGTCTGGAGCATATTGACGATATTATTGGAGACATCCAACAGGCACTTGAAGCTTCCAGCTAACGTATGAGTGATCCTATCGATCAGAAACCTGAGATTCGTACCGATATGATAACGCGTCGTCTTTACGCAAACGACGCCTCTATGTATGAAGAAATTCCTCAAGCGGTTGCCTTTCCCAAAAACGCTGAAGACATCCAATATTTAGTTGATTGGGCCAGAAAACAGCAGATGCCCATTACAGCAAGGGCAGCAGGTACTAGTCTTGCCGGACAAACGACAGGTGGCGGACTCATCATGGATACCTCACGGTTTATGAATGGGATGACACCTATTGATAAGCAGGAAATAACCCTTTGGGTTGAGCCGGGAGTGATAAGAGATCAAGTAAACGATCATGCTGCACTATTAGGACTACAATTTGGACCAGATACTTCGACGACCAATCGATGTATGCTTGGTGGGATGATTGGAAATAATAGTGCCGGTAATTTTTCCGTGAAATACGGCAGCACACGCGATCATGTGATTGCCCTCGATACCATCCTAAGCGATGGTTCCCGCGTAGAATTTGGTCCTCTAAGCCCTGCCGAGCTCGATGGTAAGTTGAAGCTTCCAACATTGGAAGGGGTTATCTATCGGGAGATGGTCGATATCATCGATAAGCATAAGACGCTGATCCTGGAGAATAGTCCGCATCTGGAGATCAAGCGTCGAAATACCGGTTATGCTCTTGATCGCTTATGTAGGATGGAACCCTTTTTTAGGGGTGGAGAACCATTTAATCTAGCCAAATTCTTATGTGGGTCAGAAGGTACATTAGCGCTCACTGTAAAGGCCAAACTACAACTGGTACCTCTTCCAAAACATAACCTGCTCATTATCTCACAATTCAATGACCTCTACGAGGCTTTAGAGTTGACTTCATTGTGTGTAAATCATGCTCCAACAGCCGTGGAATTGGTCGATGACGTAGTTCTTGGGGCTACAAAGGGAAATATTGAACAAGCACGCAATCGCTTTTTTCTGGCTGGTGATCCCCGCTGTATCCTGATTACCCAACTTGATGCCGATGACGTCGATGAATTGCACCTAAAAGCGGATCGACTTCTTGCTGCGATAAAAGATAGCGGCTGTGGATACGATCACAAAATCATGACAGATCCAGATGAAAAGCGTCGCGTATGGGATCTAAGAAAAGCAGGACTAGGGCTATTAATGGGTATGTTGTCCGAAAACCGCTCTCCCGAATTTGTTGATGATACGGCTGTTCGTGTCGAAGATTTGCCAAATTATATACGTGATTTTCATGTATTGATGGACAAATACAAGACCACAAGTGTGTATTACGCCCATGCATCTGTAGGAGTGTTACATTTGCGTCCATCCATTAATGTGAAATCCCGTGAAGGGCTTCAGAAAATGAAGGATATCGCCTCAGAAGTTGCTCTACTTATGCGCAAGTACCGGGGTAGTTTTTCTTCCGAACATGGCGATGGACGTATACGGGCTCCTTTTCTTGAAATCGCTGTAAGCCCTGAGATGATTCGCTTATTCCAAAGGGTAAAACAGGTTTGGGATCCAGAAAACATCCTCAATCCTCACAAAATTGTTTTTCCGAAGGCGATGGACACCGACATTCGTTTTGGGGAAGAGTATTCGATGCCTAAAATGGATACAGCCTTCCACTGGCGTAAGGAAGGGGGCTTTGATATGGCTCTAGAAGCTTGTAATGGTGCCGGGGTATGTCGTAAACTTGTATCATCGGGTGGAACCATGTGTCCTTCGTATCGATCTACCTTCGAAGAAAAAGATGTTACCAGAGGACGAGCGAATCTATTTCGACAGCTTTTTTCCGGTAAAGGTCTGGATGCATTCGAAAGCGAGGAAATTAAAGAAGCTTTGTCATTATGCCTGAGTTGTAAAGCCTGCAAAACAGAATGTCCGGCAAGCGTTGACATGGCACGCATGAAAGCTGAATTTTGGCATGGGTATTATCAGCGAAAAGGTATTCCCCTCTCACATCATTTTTTTGGGAATCCCGGAGCTCTTTATCCTTTGGCTTCACGGTTTCCTGCCATAACCAATACAATTTCATCTAGTCGTTGGGGGAAATCCATTCTGAACGGCGTACTTGGTATTCACCCTGAACGAACGCTTCCGCATTTTGCAAAAAAAACATTCCGATCATCTATAAAAAGACACCTCCCAAAAGGTTTAAAGCATCCGAAAACCAGTGTTCTGTTGATGGTCGATCTATTTAACGATGTTCACGATCCTGAGGTTGCATCTGCGGCCAAAGCTGTTCTTGAGGCTTTGGGGTATACTGTACTCATCTCTGATTATGCCGAAGCAGGGCGTACTCAGATATCTAAAGGCCTTCTGGATCACGCAAAAAAAGTTGTTGAACGAAATATTGAGTATCTGAAGACTTTTATCGAACAGGATATTCCAATCATTGGATTAGAGCCATCTGAAATTCTTACACTGCGGGATGAGTATTTGGATCTTTGTGATCCAGAAAGTCTGGAATCGGCAAGAGGAATCGCCGCAAAAACATTTTTATTCGAGGAGTTTTTGCTTCTGGATGCTCATCGGGATCGTTTAAGAGGGTGCTTCAATGGTAATAGTAAAGCCGTTCTCATTCACGAGCACTGCCATTCGAAGGCGCTTTTGGCTTCAAAACCAACCCTTGAATTGCTGGCTCTTGTTGGATTTGAGCCAATCGATTCAGGCGCCGGCTGTTGTGGGATGGCTGGCAGTTTTGGCTATGAGGAGTCAAGTTATGAGGTCTCAATGCAGGTTGGCGAACAAACCCTTTTTCCGAAGGTTCGAGTTCTAAATAACGACGTTTTAATCTGTGCACATGGCTTCAGTTGCCGTCACCAAATTATTGATGGAACCCAAAGAGAGGCTTTTCACCCAGCGATTTTGCTTAACGAGGCACTGCAATAGAATCCCTTTTTACAAAGAATCCAAATTTATAGTAAGACGAACCGACGTAGCCTCTTTAGGTTTATGCTGCTCGTAGTGAAAAACTATTGTTTCTAACATGCGCTCCGTTTCTTTATACTGACCTAGTTCCGCCTTTATTTGCGCTTCCCACCGAAACTGTCCATTCATACGTGGAATGACTGAAGGAGCCGGACCCAAAAATTGGAGCTCTGGGAAAAGGTGTCGAGCACGTTCGCTAAAATGGAGAGCTGCTACACGAACGGCATTGGGGTCCACGGCCCTGAAAAAAACAGTGATCAAACGTGAATAAGGTGGATAATTAAGATATTCCCGCTGTGGTAATTCCTGTCGGGCAAAGCCCTGGTAATCATGGCTAACAATCCATTGAAAAGCGGGGTGTTCCGGTTTCAAGGTTTGTAAAAACACCTCGCCAGCTTTATCGGCTCTTCCCGGCCGCCCGCTGAATTGGGTAAGTAACTGAAACATTCGCTCGCTTGAGCGATATGATGGAAAGGCTAGTTCCGTATCGGCATTTACCACTCCGGCAAGCGTAAGATTTGGGAAATCCAACCCCTTAGCAACCAGCTGTGTTCCAACGAGGATATCGGCTTCTCCTCTGGCAAATGAACCCAATAATCGCTCATGGGCATGCTTGCCCCTGGTTGTATCTTGGTCCATTCGTATAATTCGGGCTTCAGGAAATAGCTCGGCTATTTGCTCTTCGACATGTTGAGTACCTGATCCGGAAAATTGAAGCTCTTCACCAGCTTCGCATTGATTGCAAACTTTTGGAGCAACTTGTGAATATCCACAGTAATGGCAACGAAGTTGATGATAGGGTCGGTGGTACGTTAAGGATACAGCACACGATGGACACTGGGGTATGTCGCCGCATGAAGGACACTGTACGTAATTCGAAAATCCACGACGATTGTAAAGAAGTATAGATTGCTCATTCCGTTCTAAGCGATCTTTAATCGCCTGGTAAAGTGGTATCGCCAAAGGACCACGCATGGCAGACCGATAGTGTCGTAGATCAATAAGATGAACAGTGGGTTGAGAATGAGCAAAAGGCCTTGTTGGTAGTTCAAGTAGCGAAAACTTACCCTGGATCGCTGAATTATAGGAGGACATCGATGGAGTAGCAGATCCTAAAACAACAGCTGCCTTGTTACGGTGAGCACGCATAATGGCAACGTCTCTGGCATGGTAACGTGGAGCAGGGTCCTCCTGTTTATAGGAACTATCGTGCTCTTCATCAATTATGATAATCCCTAGATCCCTAACAGGAGCAAAAACTGCAGATCGTGCTCCGATCACAAGGCGTAAGGATCCATTGTGTAAGGCCGTCCAGGCTTGCAAACGCTCCCTATCCGATAATCTACTATGTAACACTGCAAAGGTATTCCCAAAAACGGCTGCAAAACGTCGTACCGTTTGTGGTGTCAGTGAAATTTCAGGAACCAAAAGAATAGCAGATCTACCCTGATCAAGAACCTTTTTGATCGCATATATATATACTTCGGTTTTTCCACTACCCGTTACACCATGTAGTAAAAAGGTCTTATGTTGTCGATCTTTTATTGTTTCATAAATATGATTTAACGATTTTTCTTGTTTTTCGTTTAGCGTTTTTGGCGCTTGAGGTTCAATGTTCAGCTGAGATTGAAATCGTAATGCCTCGGTCGTGTGATCGATCAGACCTTCTTTCTGAATACGTCTGAGAATCGGAGTTCCTATACCATGCAGAGCTGCTTCGCTCTGGCTTAGGGGAAATTCAAGTTCAAGAATGTGTTCTAATGCTTTTATCCATGCAGGTTTTTTGACCCGATATTTTTCAATGAGACCAAGTACACGCTCTGCTGTAAACTCCTCCGTCACATTCCATATAAGTTCCGATCCCGTCGACTTAGATAATTCGGGTTCTTCCCAGACCTGGACATATTCTTGTCGAATGAGTTCTTTTAGGTACCTTTTTTCTGGTTCCCATCGCTTTTCAGCTTCCTTTAGGGGATAGCGACCTTTCTGTTGAATTTCTGAAAGAATGAATTGAGCCTTGGCGTCTTTGGGGGTACCGCTGATATCCTCATTGGGAATTAAATAGGAGGTGGAGACAAAGTTATATCCTGCAGGTAAGGCAGCCTGGATCACCTCTCCAATGCTGCAGAAATAGTAGTGATGCATCCATCGAACCAACCATAGCATATCTGGATCTAGCATTGGTTCTTCGTCGAGCACACGTGCAATCCATTTGCAGTCAAAATCGGGCTTTTGATCATGTGTACTGATCACCATCCCGATAGCCATCTTGCCCCGTAAGGGTACCCATACCCGCTTTCCCGGACTCGTTTTCAACTGAAGTTCGTCAGGTACCTGGTAGGTAAAAAGCTGACGTACAGGAGTCGGGAAAGCTATGTTCGCGTATCGTGATGGCACTTCGTTCGAAAGGATAGTGTGTGAATTGAACGCATTCAATCCTCACAATGTAATGATATCTATTATATCAGACAGAGAGGTCTTCGAGGATCGATTGGGTGATCATCAAATGATAAAAACGAGCCGGTGGCAAGTTCCTTAACTCCAACCCTTGTGCGTTGCAGGATGAGGATATTAACTGACGAAGAAAAGGTGATCGAATGTTGATGACATTCAAATATTTAAAATAGGTAATAATAGTACCTGGTTTGCTGAGTTGTAATTTTTTTCGCCACAGCATCTCGGTAAGCATGACCGGCAAACTCTCGTATGGGATGCCCGAAAAGATGAAATCATAGGGTTGCATTGCTTCAAGATCCAGAAGGTTCATATGATGAAAGTGCATGCCTTCAGCTGCATATTCTTTAGAAACATATTCGTGCAATACCGGATTTAACTCCACCACATCGACATGATCTCCCTTTCGTAACAATGGTACAATATGACGAGTGATGGCGCCAGTCCCTGGACCAACTTCCAGAATTCTGAGGGATTCCAAAGGAGCCTGCTGTATTCTCTTGCGAAGAGGCTCTACCATCCGTTCCGTGAGATAGCTTGAGCTAGGGGCTACTGCTCCTAGTTGACGGATATTTCGAATAAAAAAAGCGACGTGTTTCAAATGTAAGGGAACAATGAACGATCAGGTCATGATAGTACGACTTAAAGTAATCATTGACAAGATGAACTCATATTGTAGCATGATACCCATCCAAGCTTTAAAAAATCCTATATTAAATCGCTCTTTATCAACACCCTAAACGATACTATCATGTTGAAACATCTTTCAGTTCTTTTGCTGTTCATAATGTTTAGTTCGGCATGTCAATCTCCACAAATGAGTTCATTTAACTACCCTGAAACAAGAAAAGACACCGTTGTTGATGATTATCACGGAACAATGGTGGCAGATCCCTATCGTTGGCTTGAGGATGACAACAGCGAGGAAACTAAAGCCTGGGTAAAGCAACAAAATGCGCTTTCATACCCATATTTATCTGGATTACCAGGTCGAGAGGTGATTAATAAAAGACTTACAGAGCTATGGAATTACCCTCGATACGGAAATACAATCAAATTGGGTGGTAAATACTTTTATTCCTATAATTCTGGTTTACAAAATCAGGCTGTATTGTATGTACAGGATCGTTTAGACGGCGAGGCGCGCGTACTTGTTGATCCAAATACCCTCAGCACCGATGGTACCGTAGCTTTGGGCGGATGGTCGATATCAAAAAACGGAAAGTATATCCAGTATGCCATTTCCCGCAGTGGATCAGACTGGACTGAATTTTATGTCAGAGATATTGAAACGGGTCAAGATTTAGCAGACTCTCTACGTTTCATCAAATTTTCAAACGCTGCCTGGACAAAAGACAACAAGGGCTTTTTCTATCAGCGATATCCAGAGCCGCAGCCCGGTCAGGAGTTAAGTGCTCAAAATAAGAACCCACAATTGATGTATCATGTACTGGGCACCTCTCAAAGCAAGGATCAGCTTATATATGAACGCCCCGATCGTCCAGACTGGGGATTTGGTTCGATGGTGACCGACGATGGTAATTACCTCATGATCACCGTATGGGAAGGAACGGATCAACGTGTACGTATACATTACAAGGATCTAAGAAAACCGGGGTCTACCGTGCTTCCCTTTTTGGATGCCTTTGATGCTAGTTATGAAATCGTGGGTAATGATGGATCACTTTTTTATGTACGCACCAATAAGGATGCCCCCAAGTATAAGTTGGTGGCTATCGACTTGAATAAACCAGAACCTGGATCTTGGCGTACCCTGATTGATCAGGCCGAAGAAACCCTGGAGGGTGTAACCATGCTCAACAATCAGTTTGTAGCCTTCTATTTGAAGGATGCATACTCAGCGGTTCGTTTTTACACGCTCGAAGGAACACGTCGCTCAGAGCTTGAACTCCCGGGAATTGGTTCGGTGAGTGGCTTTAGTGGCGAGCGGTATGATGAAGAGACTTTTTACATGTTCACCTCCTTCAATTACCCCTCAACTATTTTTAGGTATGATTTCAAATCAGAAAAAAGTGAGGAGTATCGCAAACCTGAAGTACGCTTTGATCCTTCACAATATGTCGTTGAACAAGAATTTTATCAGAGTAAAGATGGAACGCGAATTCCAATGTTCATAGCCTACAAAAGGGGTTTGAAAAAAGATGGCTCAAACCCAACCTATCTATATGGTTATGGTGGATTCAATGTGAGTATGACCCCATCCTTTAGTGTTTCAAATTTGGCCTGGATGGAAATGGGTGGCATTTTTGTACTCCCGAACATTAGAGGAGGTGGAGAGTATGGTGAGCAATGGCACTTGGCTGGAACCAAAGAACGTAAACAAAATGTATTCGATGATTTTATCGCAGCAGCCGAATTTTTGATTGAACGAGGATATACCTCTAGTCAACACTTATCCATTGGCGGCGGATCAAACGGTGGTCTGCTTGTTGCAGCCACCATGTTACAACGACCCGATTTATTTGCTGCTGCCGTTCCGGCAGTGGGTGTATTAGATATGCTGCGCTACCATACCTTTACCATTGGATGGGCATGGGCTAGTGATTATGGTCTGAGCAGTGATCCGGAAGGATTCGCGTATTTATATGCATATTCACCCGTACACAATGTGAAATCGGATGTCGAATATCCAGCGACCCTTATTACTACTGCCGACCATGATGATCGTGTGGTTCCTGCTCACTCGTTTAAATTTGCAGCCACCTTACAGGAAAAATATCGTGGTACCCGACCAATGATTATTCGTATCGAAAGCAATGCTGGTCATGGAGCTGGTAAGCCTACCTCAAAAATTATCGATGAATACAGCGATGTACTGGCATTTATTGCACATCATTCCGGACTTAAAATTACCGCCACGAAAGATTAGGTTAGATGAGCACAAAAAGGAATACCGGTAAATCACGATTACCTAAAAAATCGGCAAAGGAAAAAGCAAGAGCCCTGGAGCTCTTGCGGCTTTTGTATACCTATTACCCGAATCCCCATTGTGAACTTGATTATGAAACACCATTTCAGCTCCTGATTGCAACTATTTTAAGTGCACAATGTACAGATGTACGGGTGAATCAGGTTACTAAGGTGCTATTTAAGGAGTATCCTGATGCTAAAAGCATGTCTGAAGCCCCTTTAGAAGAATTGGAAGAACTTGTACGTCCAACTGGTTTTTTCCGAAATAAAGCACTGTCCATCAGTGAAACATCGAAAACCTTGATGAAAACCTATAACGGAGAAGTTCCAAAAACGATGGATGAGCTACTAACCCTTCGTGGAGCTGCTCGTAAAACAGCGAATGTAGTGCTTGGAAACGCCTTTGGGATGAATGAAGGTGTTGTGGTAGATACTCATGTAGGCAGATTGTCTAACCGATTTGGACTTAGTTCATCCTCAAATCCTATCATTATCGAACAAGATTTAATGGCACTATTTCCTCAGGAAGAGTGGACCAATCTATCTCATCTACTTATTCTTCATGGTAGAGCTGCCTGTAAAGCACGATTTGCAAAGCCAAGTAATCACGAAGTTTGTATCAGATTCGGAAAAAAATGTAGTTGTAAACCAGGTTAATACGACATTTTTTTACAATTAAATTAACTACTGTTTACAAGTTAAGGCGAACATTTGGTCACTTTATACGTCTATCTTTTGTTGCTCAAGAGTTGTATAAACTTTGTAACAATTATAGATACGTAATATTTGATCCGATCCTAATGATACAACATGTACGAATCCAACTATTCGTCATAATTCTGCTTGTGTTACCGGTGTTAGCCCTTGCCCAACAAGGGCAACAGCGTCAGCTTCCTGATCCTGCCGTATATGCTCAAACAATGGTGGAGCAATTATCTGGTAAAATGGAACTATCTGGTGAGCAAAAAGAGTTATTAACCGGAGTTTTCAGCTCTTTTATGACATCACAGCGCGAGGCTATGATGAAGCGAGACCGGGAAAAGATGTTGAACTTACGTGATAATCGCGATAAAGAGGTCGAAAAAATCATTCAGGACAAAGATAAAATCAAAGCATATCGAAAATTTATGGAAGAACAGCAACCCATGATGGGACGCGGTCAACGCGGAAATGGCTAATCTTCACATCCACTTTCTCCCCAATAACTATGAAATCATCGCAGATGCGCATCATCAAACAGCTGGGTCTTTTAGGGATTTTTATCCTTTTTACCGTGTTTTCAACAAATACGGCAAAATCTCAACCATCCAGCTTGCCGACAGCACAATTACACGGCAAGCTAACCGAAACGAAGGGGAATGGTCCGGTAGTAGGTGCCACCGTTCAGTTGATCAACAAAGCCGACAGCACTCAACGCCGCATCACTGTATCAGATGTCGATGGCAAATTTGGAATCACTCGAGTTCGAAGTGGTGAATATTCGCTTCGCATATCCTTTACTGGCTTTAAAGCTCTCAGTCGTGACATCAGCGTTGGACGTGATAGTATTAACCTTGGTACTCTAACCATGGAAGAGGATACCAAAGTATTGGGCGAGGTTACAGTTAAAGGACAGGAAATTCGCGCAGAACAAAAGGGAGATACCTTAGTCTACAATGCGGCTGCATTCAAGGTAAACCAAGATGCAACGGCTGAAGATCTTGTCAAGAAAATGCCGGGTATCACTATCGAGAACGGCCAGGTTCAGGCACAAGGCCAAGCGGTTAGAAGAGTGTTATTGGATGGCCAGGAGTTTTTGGGTGATGATGCGACTGCTGCCCTGAGAAACTTGCCGGCTGAGGTTGTACGTAATGTTCAGGTTTTTGATCGCCAGAGCGATCAGGCAGCTTTTACGGGGTTTGATGATGGTAATGCTGAAAGAACCATCAATATCATGACTACCGGCGGGGTTACTAATTCACAATTTGGCAAACTCTATGCCGGAAATGGGACGGATAGTCGATACAATGCCGGCGGTAATTTGAGTTGGTTCGATGGACAGCAGCGCCTTTCTGTCATTGGTCTATCAAATAATATGAATCAACAAAACTTCTCCATGCAGGATCTCCTTGGAGTCATGGGCGGTGGTGGCGGAATGAGCTTTGGTGGTGGAGGGGGTAGAGGTGGTGCGCCCCAGGTTGTGGTTATGGGCGGCGGTGGCGGTGGCGGCGGTGGCGGTGGTGCTAGCTTTAGTTTTGGAGGCGGCGGTGGATTTGGTGATTTCTTTACAGGGCAACAGGCCGGAATCAATAAAACACACAGCGTGGGACTGAATTATTCGAATCGCTTTGGAACGAAGCTAAATATCAACGCCAGTTATTTTTTCAACCAATCGAATAACAACAGCAACAACTCTTTTGATCGCACCTATTTTGGTGAAGACGTCATAGCTCAGTATTACAATGAAAGTAGTTTGTCAAAAACAGAAAATGGAAATCACCGTCTGAATGCCAGAATTACATGGACGATCAATCCAAAAAATTCCTTTATCATCTCCCCGCGTTTAAACACCCAGAATAATACTTCAGACAGATCAAACTCTGGTACAACCATGCAGGATCTGTTTACCATGTTGAACACGACACAAAATGTGACACGTTCAACAACATCGGGGCTAAATGGTGGAGGTAATATTTTATATCGCCGTGGCTTCGATAAAAGAGGAAGAACTCTTTCGCTTAATCTGAACACCAATTTTAACAACAGAGATTCAGAGAACACACAACAATCGTTGAACAGTTACTTTGGTGCAGGAATGAATGGATCAGATATTGTTCAGCGCATCGACCAGATATCCATGAGTCCTACAGATAACTCAACCTGGTCAGGAAGCATCAACTACACAGAGCCTTTTGGTTCAAGAAGCCAATTCCAGCTCAACTACAGTCCTTCATATAATTTTTCCTATTCTGATCGCTATACATATGCTTACGACCAGGCTACCTTGGGATATACACGTGTTGATTCTGTCCTCTCGAATGAGTTTGACAACAAGAACTTCACTCAACGTGCTGGGTTGAGCTATAGATACAATTATCAAAAGATCAATTTTAATTTCGGTGCCAATTATCAAAATCTTCGTTTGATTAGTGAGCAGTTGTTCCCGATAGATTTTTATGGCAGCACAACCTTTAATAGCATTCTTCCTGATGCTGTGTTTCAATATCGATTTGCTCAAAACAGTCAACTACGCGTTCAGTACCGTGCATCAACCCGTGCACCGAGTATTAGTCAGTTGCAAAATGTGATTGATAATTCAAATCCATTACGTTTAACCTCAGGTAACCCAGATCTCGTAGAGCAGTATACACACAACATCAATGTGCGTTACAATCTGACTCGCGTAGGGCAGGGTCAATCCTTCCTAGTCTTCTCGAACCTGAGTTTATCAAATAACTTTTTGGGTTCTTCTAATTTTACAGCATCCCGAGATACACTTCTTGCTGATGGCGTTTTACTGCGTCGTGGTGCTCAGTATGTTCGCCCTGAAAACCTGGGCCAACAGCAAAACTTTATCACTTTTGCGAATTTTGGTTTTCCATTTAAGCCCCTAAGAAGTAATCTGAGTTTAAATTTCAGAACGAATATCTCACGATCACCATCTTTGATTAACAATTCCAACTTCTACTCTACAAATAGAGGTGTTAGCCCTGGAATAAACCTCAGTAGCACAATTAGTCCGCAGGTTGATTTCAATATATCGTATCGCGTGAATTTCAGTAGTGTTGCCTATGAACAACCGAACCTGGAAAATTCTTCTTACAATCAGCAAACGGGTACCTTCCAGTTTACCTGGACCCCTTGGAACAAGTTGGTTTTCGTCACTGATTTCGCTTTTAACCGTTATGATGGTTTAGGCGAAGATATCGATCAAAACCAATCGGTACTCAATGCTGCGATTGGATACAAATTCCTGAAGAAAAATGCAGGAGAGCTTCGTTTAACAGGATTTGATCTCTTTAATCAAAACAAAAATATCAATCGTCAAATCACGGATAGCTACATCCAGGATAACCTGACCCAATCACTTACACGCTATTTCGTGATGACCTTCACCTATAACCTTCGCAATTTCAATACTGGAAAAACTCCGTCCCGTCCTATGGATATGGGAATGCCCGGAGGTGTCAGAATCGAACGTTGGGGAAATTAAAAGCTTCAGTCTGTTAGTGTGTTGAAACCAAGGCCCTGCCATCTGATGGTAGGGCTTTTTTTATGGTTGCAGGTGCATTCCAATTCATGTATCATTCCGTTTATGTAACCGCTTACATCACTATTTTTTTGGGTTTCACATGCAAACAAATCAGGTACAAAAACCAAGACTAAGCTTCTGGGATCTATGGAACATGAGTTTTGGTTTCATGGGAATTCAGTTTGGATTTGGTCTTCAAAATGCCAACGTAAGTCGAATTTTTGAGACCTTAGGCGCAGCAAAAGATGACATCCCCATTCTATGGCTAGCAGCTCCCGTTACAGGTCTACTGGTACAACCCATCGTCGGTTACCTGAGTGATCGAACCTGGAATCGTTTGGGCCGTCGCAGACCGTTTTTCCTGATTGGAGCCATCCTGGCCTCCCTCGCTCTTATTGTGATGCCAAATTCGCCTACACTCTGGTTCGCAGCCGGAATGCTGTGGATTCTGGATGCTTCCATCAATATTTCAATGGAGCCCTTCAGGGCTTTAGTGGCCGATAAGCTCCCAACCGAGCAACGAACCTCCGGCTTTGCCGTTCAAACATTCTTTATTGGCGTGGGTGCCGTTGTAGCATCAGCACTCCCTTACATCATGACCAACTGGTTTGGTGTTAGCAATACAGCCGATTCCGGTGAAGTCCCCTTCTCTGTGATGCTCTCATTCTATATCGGTGCCTTTGTTTTTTTTGGAACTGTTCTCTGGACCGTTCTGCGCACGCGCGAGTACCCGCCGATAGACCTTGAAGCTTTCAAACGTGAAAAACGTGAGACCGCCGGATTTCTAAATGGTTTTTCCAATATTTTTAGGTCCCTTGCTGAGATGCCAAAAACAATGGTTCAATTGGCATTTGTACAGTATTTCACATGGTTCGCCCTTTTCTGCATGTGGATCTACACCACTAGTGCTGTCACCAGCCATATCTATGGAACAAGCGATGCCACCTCAGTCCTTTATAATGAAGGGGCCGATTGGGTCGGCATTTTGATGGCTATGTATAACGGTGTAGCCGCCCCCGCTGCTTTCCTGCTTCCCGCCTTGGCCATCCGTATAGGTCGAAAAGCTGTTCACATGGTTTCCTTGGTTGTCGGTGGACTGAGTCTGGCCTCAATGTACTTTATTAGTTCACCAACGATGCTTTTATTACCGTTTATCGGAATTGGAATAGCATGGGCAAGCACCTTGACGATGCCGTATGCTATTCTCGCTGGATCATTGCCAGATGAGAAAATGGGGGTCTATATGGGGATCTTTAATTTCTTTATTGTTATCCCTCAAATTACTGCAGCTACCATTTTAGGTTTTCTGATGAGACACTCTTTCGATAATGAAGCCATTTGGGTCATGGTTTTAGGAGGTGTCTCCATGATCATCGCCGGATTACTTGTTATGTTTGTTAACGATGTTGACGATGTCGTCAAAACAGATTAAACAGCTCTCATAAGGAATACGACTACGATTGGCTGTTGCGTTATGCGTATCTTTAGGTACGCATCGGTATACCATGGATGTGAATTACGATAGATCCTACCATGAAAATTCTAGTACTGGCCATAGTTTTCACTTTTCCCCTTTATTCGGCATTCTCACAGGCTCCAACGTGTCCACCGCTGGCAACACTCACTGTCGGAACCGAACTGGCTTACCAAACCTATGATGGAAAAAACCGTTTGGTACAAACCACTCGGCATTCGGTAGTATCAAATAGAATAGAGTCTGGATACCAAACACTCTATATGGATGAAGAAGTTTTAGATGCTCGTGGAAGACTTCTTATTAAAGGTGAGCATGTGATACGTTGTCAAAATAACATCCTTTTTTATGATATGACCAAAATGGTACCGGCTGAGGCCTTAGTAGGTGCCGAAACGTCCGAAGTTCGAACTGATCGAAATCTATTAAGAATTCCGATAGAGGTTGAAATCGACCAAGCTTTACCCGAAGCCACCGTGAGTCTGGAAGTGGGTCCGGAGGCATCAGGCGACCTTAAAACGATTGATTTTACCATCAAAGATCGAAAGGTCGTGGCGATGGATTCCCTCAGAACAGCAACTGGAACATATTATACCACTCGAATAGATCAAAAAACCATCACACGAACGAAAGTACTTTTCGTCAGAAAGACGCTCGAATTGGATGAAAAAGTATGGTTTGATATGAGTAGGGGTATCCTGATTCGCAAAGAAGAGTATGATAAGAAGGGGAAAATGACTTCATTCACGGTTTTGACACAATTGAGATAGGATCACCCCTCAACAAGAGGATATTATTTGAGAAACGTATTTTTCACAGGCCGCTGAGAAACTACCCTTTTATTTTTTCTGTTTATCAAAGGCTATATCATCCCATTTGTTTTCTATGGATAAAAAAGAGAGATATCTACACAAAGATCGGCTTATTCGCGGTGTCACTAAAGATGGACATTTTCAAGTCATTGTGGTTAAGACTACAGATGTCGTAAAAGAAGTGAAAAAACGTCATCAGCTAAGCCCTTTAACAACTGTCATTCTTGGAAGAGCGCTCACTGGTGTTATGTTATTGAGCTCACATTTAAAAGGTGAGGAGCGAATACAGTTGGTGATCCAGGGAAATGGCCCAATAGGTATGCTCACCGTCGAAGCAAATAGTATCGGTGAGATCCGCGGATATGTTCAACATCCCCAAGCCATGATTGACCCATCAAAAGGTGAAAAATTAGAGGATGGAATCGGTATCGGAATCCTTTCCTTTTCAAAAACCTTGTATAATGAAGCGCGACCCATCACCGGTACCGTTGAATTGGTTTCGAGCAATATCAGTAAAGACCTGGCACATTATTTGTATCAATCTGAACAGATCCCTTCGGCCGTAAGTTTAGATGTTGAACTTGATGAAAACGGTGAAGTTACCTCGGCAGGGGGAATATTAATAAAAGCATTACCTGGTGCACCAGAAGAGATCATTAACACTATTGAAACTAATCTTCAGGGGCTTCCACCAGTAGCAAGTTTATTCCAAAAAGGTCTTTACATCGATGATGTGATGCATAGGGCTGTTCAACCCTACGAAGTGGAAGAGCTCGAAAGAACTCCGGTTCATTTTTTCTGTCGTTGCTGTAAAGATCGTTTTGTAGCTGCTCTATCCATGCTTCAAATTTCTGAGCTGGAGGAAATGGCCCATGAAGATCAGGAGATGGTCTGCCATTATTGCAACGAAACGTATGTGATTCATTCTGAAGAGATGAATCGGATCCTAGCCTCTAAAAAAGTTGCTCTAAACTGACGATTTACCGGCCAATCGTCCGCTTACCCAGGCCCAGTAAAAATTAAAGCCTCCGATACGACCAAAGACGTCGATGATCTCACCGCATAGGTAGAGTCCTTTGAGTGTTTTATGTTCCATAGTAGCGGTATTGATATCTTCCAATCGCACCCCCCCACCGGTTACCTCTGCCTTCGCATACCCCTCGTGACCCCTCGGTTGCAGTTGATATGCACTCAAGCATTGAATGAGTCGCTTTCGATCTGCTTTTCCCAACTCCGCGCAGTTTTTTTGCATTGCTACCCCGCACTCCTGCATTAGCGCCTTCGCCAATCGCTCTGGAAGGAACTCCCGTACCTTCGTAAAAACCTGAAGCCTCGACAGAGCCAGCTGCTCTTCCCAAAAGGAGGTACCCTCGCCTAACCAATCTAGCTCCAAATAAACTTCTGGATCCCGAATGTACCAATGACTCACATCGAGCACCGAGGGTCCGCTATAGCCCTTGTGGGTAAATAAAAATCCACTTCGGTTAGATACAGCCATCACTTTATCGTTCTTGATAACCTTAAGTTTCACATCCAGTGAGATACCCGCCAGGTTTTCAGTGCCAGGATGTGGTCCCGTTAGTGGCGTTAATGCAGGGTAGGTCGACTCCATCGAGCCACCCAAGCCCTCCAACATGCGATGGCCATCTCCCTGAGTACCCGTTGTTGGGATAGATAATCCCCCTGTTGCCAGAATCACTTTTGAAGATCGAAAATAGCTGCCATCTTTAGCCTGCAGTTCCCAACCTGTACCATCCGGTTGATGTAGTTTGCTCACTGGGGTGTTGTATCGAAACTGAACACCAAGATGCTCTGCTTTATCGACGAGCAGGTCTCGAACTTCCTTGGCTGAGTTACTAGCTGGAAACCATTTATTGGATTCAAGCTCTGTTAACATTTCCAGGCCTAGCTCCTCTTCAAACCAGCGATGACACGCTTCCAGCGACCATGATTTGAAGATCTTATTCACAAGATTCGGTGATGAGGCGCTGAAATAGTCGCCTGCATGCATTTCAACTGGCAAGACATTACAGCGTGTACCTCCCGACATCAGGATCTTACGTCCTGCCATGGGTGTTTTTTCCAAAACGAGAACTCTTTTCCCTTGCTGAGCAGCAAAAATAGCAGCGGTAAGGCCTGCAGCTCCGGCACCTACTATGATGACCTCCGGATCTTTCATCCCGTAATCTGTTCGATCACCTCTTCGATGAAGTATAGTCCTGGCTGTTGGTGAACTAACCATTGGGCCGCCTTTAGTGCCCCGATGGCGAATGCATCACGGGAGCGTGCCTCATGACGTATGGTGATATCATCGAATGGTCCCCGCAGACGCAGGGTGTGCTCCCCTGTTACATCTCCTACGCGTTGAG